>CAMDVZ010000014.1 GCA_945878895.1 Caenispirillum bisanense
CCTGAAGCTCGACTGGCGCGCCCTGCACGTCTTTCGCGTCGACGACGCGGGCACCCTGGCGGTCGACACGTTGAACGTGCCGCTGATCGGGGTCGGGCCATGACAGGCGAAGTCCGTTCCCGCACACTCTCATACCTTCCCCCGCCAGCGGGGGAAGCGAAGAAGTGCCGGGGCACAGCGCTTTCTCGATAGAAGCGAGATGTGTAGATGCCCTAGCGCCGTCGACGAGGGACGGTATGAGTATTGTTCGAGGTCGGTGGCGCGCATCGGTCGCGTCCGGTCCTGCCGGAGCCTCGACCTCGTGAGCGGCCGCATCCTGTTTCATGTCCAGCATCTGCTGGGGATCGGTCATCTGCGCCGCGCCGCGATCCTGGCGCGCGCCTTCGCGGCGGCGGGGCACGACGTGGTGCTGACGTCGGGCGGCATGCCCGCACCGGAGATCGACGTCGGCGGCGCCCGCTTCGTGCAGCTGAAGCCGGTGCGTTCGACCGACAAGCTGTTCAAGGTGCTGGTCGACGAAGACGGCATCGTGATCGACGAGACCTTCAAGGCCCGCCGCGCGGCGCTGCTGGTGGAGACGCTGCGGGCGCATCGGCCCGACATCCTGATCGTCGAGCTGTTTCCGTTCGGCCGCCGCCAGATGCGCTTCGAGCTGTTGCCGCTGGTGGAGGCGGCGCGCGCCCTGCCGAATCGCCCGCGCATCGTCTCCTCGGTGCGCGACATTCTCGTGCAGTCGCCCAAGCCCGAGCGGGTGGCCGAAATGGTCGATCTGTTCGAGCGCTGGTTCGACGACGTGATGGTGCATGGCGACCCGGCCTTCATCCCCTTCGCCCGCACCTTCCCCGAACACGCCCGCCTCGCCGCCCGCACCCACCACACCGGCTACGTGATCGGCGGCCTGCCGGGGGCGACGACATTCTTTCCTTCTCCCCCCGACGGTCAGGGGCCGCAAGCGGCCCCGAGGGAGAAGGTGCCCGAAGGGCGGATGAGGGGCTTCGCGTCTGCGGTTGCAGCCACGGCCTCCGAAATCGATGCCGTCGCTGGTCGGGCGTCTATCCGGCGCCCGGTCGGAACCTTCGCTCCCGCGGGCACGCGTGCCATCGGCGATGCCCCACATCCGGCGCTGCGCGCCACCTTCTCCCCCCCTGCGGGGGGAGAAGGTAACGACAGTGCCCCGGCATCGGCACCGGTCGGCACCGGCGAGGTGATCGTCTCGGCGGGCGGCGGCGCGGTCGGCGGGCCGTTGTTGCGGGCGGCGCTGGAGGCAAGAGCTTTGACCCGGCTGGCAAACCGGACATGGCGGATCCTGTGCGGCACCAACCTGCCGGCCGCCGAGGTCGAGACGCTGGCGCGGATGGCCGCGCGCGCCGGACCGAACGTGATCGTCGAGCCGGCGCGGCGCGACTTCACGACCCTGCTGGCCAATGCGACGCTGTCGATCTCGCAAGGCGGCTACAACACCGTCATCGAGACCCTGTCGGTGGCCGACCGGGCGGTGATCGCGCCCTATTCCGGCGGCCTCGAAACCGAGCAGGGACTGCGCGCCGACCTGCTGGCCGAGCGTGGCGCCTTCCAGGTCGTGGCCGAGGACTCGCTGTCGCCCGCGACCCTGGCGGCGGCCATCGAGCGGGCGATGGACGGCCCCTCGATCCGGTCGTTCCCCCGCGTCGACGCCAACGGTCTCGCCAGAACCATGGCGCTGATCGACGGCTGGCTGGCCGACCGGGCCGGCTGACCGGGCATGGAATCGATGCCGAGGCTCCCTCTTCCCGCCGCGGGCCGGCGGCAGCACGATGGATCGTTGGCGGGAGGACGCGCGTGAACGTCTGGACGGGTCTCGACGCGGAACTGTCGGGCTGGCGCGATGCCGGGCGCGTCGCCACGCTGTGGTGGCGCGACGACGACGCGACCGAGGCGACGCCGGCACTCGACCGGATGCTCGATCTGCGCGCCCGTCACGACGTCGGGCTGGCCTTGGCGGTGATTCCGGCGGAGGCAACGACGGCGCTGGCCGATCGGTTGCGCGGCGAGGCGCCATCGGTCGTGGTGTTCCAGCACGGCTATGCGCACCAGAACCACGCGCTGGCACCGGAGAAGAAAATCGAACTCGGCCCGCATCGCCCCGCCACGATGGTGCTGGGGGAGCTCGGCACCGGCGCCATGGCGATGGAACGGCTGTTCGGGACGCGGGCGCGGCCGGTGCTGGTGCCGCCGTGGAACCGCATCGCCTCGATGCTGGTGCCGACCCTGCCGGAGATCGGACTGCGTGGGCTGTCGACGTTCGCGCCAAGGACGCGTATCAACCCCGTACGCGGCCTGCTGCAGGTCAACACGCATGTCGATCCGGTCGACTGGCGGGGCGACCGCGGTTTCGCCGGTGACGACAAGGTGATCGGCGCGCTGGTCGGCCATCTTGCCATGCGACGGCTCGCCGGGCTTCAATCGGCGGCCGGCGGCGAACCGACCGGCTTGCTGACGCATCACGCCGTCGCGACCGAGGCGATCTGGGGGTTCATGGACAGGCTGCTGGAAAGATTGCGGGCTCACTCAGGAGCCAGCATACTCGCCCCCGACGAGGTCTTCGCGCGCTCATGACGGCACGATACCGCTATCGGTCGGCCGTGCTGGCCGGCGACTATGTCCGCGCCGGAATCGGCGCGGCGATGTGCGTGGCGCCGCTCCTGGTGGTGGCGACCAACACGTTCACGTGGCTGCTGGCCGCCGTGGGAGGATTGTTCGTGATGTTCGGCGTGCGCACCGCCATCCGGCAAACGACCGAGTACACGCTGGACGACAACGGCCTCGACGCCCGCGGCCCGATGGGCACGCGCGTCGACTGGGCGACCATGCGCGGCCTGCGGCTGGCCTACTACGCCACGCGACGCGATCGCCAGGGTGGCTGGATGCAGATGAACCTGCACGGGGCCGCCGGCACGATCCGGATCGATTCGGGGCTCGACGGTTTCGACGAGATCGCCCGCGCCGCCGCCCGGGCGGTCGCCGAACACGGTCTCCCGGTGTCGGACGCCACGCGCGCGAATTTCGCGGCGATGGACGTTCCCCTCCCCACCGTCCAGGAACCCACGCCATGACGCGCGATCTGCTGCGGGTCGAGAACCTCGCGATCGATTTCCGCGTCCACGACGGCACCTTGCGGGCGGTGGACGGCGTCTCCTTCGCGGTCAAGCCGGGCGCGACAGTGGCGCTGGTCGGCGAGTCGGGCTCCGGCAAGTCGGTGTGCAGCCAGGCCATCATGGGCCTGTTGCCCAAGGCCGCGACCATCGCGAGCGGCTCGATCCTGTTCGACGATCCGCGCGCTCCCGCGGGCACGCCGGCGGTCGACATCGCGGGGCTCGACCGCGACGGAACCCAACTGCGCGCCATTCGCGGCGGGCGCATCTCGATCATTTTCCAGGAGCCGATGACCTCGCTCTCGGCGCTGCATACCGTCGGCGACCAGATCGGCGAGGCCGTGATGCTGCACGGTCGCAACGCGCTGTCGGACATGTCGACCATCGGCCGCCAGATCGAGGAGGCCGCCGAACAGGCGAGCGACCGCGCCGGCCGCCACCTCGATCACGGGCAGTGCGAGCAACTCACCCGCGACATGCTGCGCATGGTCGGATTTCCCGACCCCAAGCGGGCGCTGCGGACCTATCCGTTCGAGCTGTCGGGTGGCCTGCGCCAGCGCGCCATGATCGCGATGGCGCTGGTGTGCCGGCCCGCGCTGCTGATCGCCGACGAACCGACCACCGCGCTCGACGTCACCATCCAGGCCCAGATTATCAAGCTGATGCAGGACCTCCAGGGCGAGCTCGGCATGGCGATGCTGATGATCACCCACGACCTCGGCGTCGTCGCCAACGTGGCCGACGAGGTCGTGGTCATGTACCGCGGCAAGGTGGTCGAGAGCGGCGGGGTCGAGGACATCTACCGCCGCGCCGAACATCCCTATCTCCAGGCCCTGCTGCGGGCGGTGCCGCGGTTCGGGATGGCCGAGGACGAGCGGCTGGTGCCGATCCGCGAGATCAAGGGCACCACCGGCCATCTGCTGGCCGAGAAGACGAAAGTCGAGCCGACCGCCGACTACGATCCCGAAGCACCGATCCTGAGCGTGCGCCATCTCGGCAAGACCTATTCGATCCGCAAGGCCGAGACCCTGCTCGAATCGCTGTGGGGCGGCGGCAAGACGCGTCAGGTGCGCGCCGTCGACGACGTCAGTTTCGACGTCCGGCGCGGCGAGTGCCTGGGTCTGGTGGGCGAGAGCGGCTGCGGCAAGACGACGCTCAGCAAGCTCCTGATGCGCGCCATCGTCGGCGACAAGCCGGCGGCGGGCTCGGCCGGCGGCGTGACGTTCGACGACCACGGCCGCAAGATCGACGTGCTGGCGCTGCAAGGCCGGGAGCTGATCGCCTTTCGCCGCAAGCTGCAATTCATCTTCCAGGACCCGTTCGGCTCGCTCAATCCGCGCATGCCGGTGTTCGACATCATCAGCGAACCGCTGGTCATCCACCGGATCGGCGACGCCGCGCACCGCCGCGAGATGGTGGGCGAGCTGATGGAGCTGGTCGGCCTCGACCGCCGCCATCTCAACCGCTATCCGCACTCCTTCTCCGGCGGCCAGCGGCAGCGCCTGGGCATCGCGCGCGCGCTGGCGCTGCGGCCCGACATGGTGATCTGCGACGAGCCGGTGTCGGCGCTCGACGTTTCGATCCAGGCCCAGATTCTCAATCTGCTGAAAGACCTGCAGGAGAAACTGGGTCTCACCTACCTCTTCATCTCGCACAACCTGGCGGTGGTCGACTACGTGGCGGACCGCATCGCGGTGATGTGCGCGGGCCGCCTCGTCGAGCTGGCGCCCGGCGGCGAACTGTTCCGCAATCCAGTCCACCCCTACACCCAGGCGCTGTTGTCGGCGGTGCCGGAACCCGACCCATCGCGCAAGCTCGACCTGACGGCGCTGATGGAGGGCAAAGCCTCGCTGCCTGGCGAATGGGCGCCGCCGTTCCGCGACGGACCGGCCGAGAAGCTCGACTGGCTCGAGATCGGGCCGGGCCACTTCGTGCGCGCGTCGGGCCAGCTGATCGGCCGCTCGACCGGGAGGGCCGCATGATGCGTCGTTTGTGGCTGGCCGCGGCGCTGCTCGCGGCCGGGTTGTCGCCGGCATCGGCGCAAGCGCCGCCCGAGGCGCCGCTGCACGAGGAGCGCGTCAAGGCCGGCCAATTGCCGCCACTCGCCGAGCGTCTGCCGAAGACCCCGAAGGTGGTCGACGCGTTCACCGGTACCGACGGGCCCGGCCGCGCCGGCGGCGAGATGACCGTGCTGATGGCGACGCCGCGCGACGTGCGCATGATGGTCGTCTACGGCTACGCGCGGCTGGTCGGCTTCGACCACAAGTTCGATCTCCAGCCCGACATCCTCGAGAGCGTCTCGGTCGAGCAGGGCCGGATTTTCACCCTCAAGCTGCGCGCCGGTCACCGCTGGTCCGACGGCAAGCCCTTCACCACGGAGGACTTCCGGTACTTCTGGGACGACGTCGCGAACAACCGCAATCTCTCCACGGTGGGACCGCCGCTGGAGATGATGATCGAGGAGAAGCCTCCCGTCGTCGAGATCATCGACGCCACCACGATCCGCTACGCGTGGCACAAGCCCAATCCGGTGTTTCTCCAGGCGCTAGCGCGGCCGGCGCCGCTCTTCATCTACCGGCCGGCCCACTACCTGAAACAGTTCCACGCCAGGTACGCCGACGCCGCCACGCTCGACGCCGCCGTGAAGGCCGCCCGCCAGCGCAACTGGGCGGCGCTGCACAACCGTCTCGACGACATGTACCGCAACGAGAACCCGGATCTGCCGACCCTGGAGCCGTGGACGCTGGTCACGAAGCCGCCCTCGCAGCGCTACGTGTTCGAGCGCAATCCGTACTATCACCGGGTCGACGGCGCCGGCACCCAGCTGCCCTATATCGACCGCATCGTGATGAACATCGCCAGCGGCGGGCTGATCGCGCTGAAGGCCGGGTCGGGCGAAAGCGACCTGCAGGCGCGTTACCTGAGGTTCGACAACTACACCTTCCTGCGGCGCGGCGCGAAACAGTTCGGTTTCGACGTGCGCCTGTGGGACACCGCGATCGGCGCCCAGCTCGCCATCTATCCGAATCTCACGGTGAAGGACCCGATCTATCGCGCGCTGTTCCGCGAGCCCAATTTCCGCCGCGCGCTCTCGATGGGGATCGATCGCGAGGAGATCAACGAGATCCTCTATATCGGCCTCGCCCAGCCGACCCAGAACACGGTGCGACCGGCCTCGCCGCTCTACCGCGAGGACTACGCCACGAAATGGGCGAAGTTCGACCTCCGCGAGGCCAACCGCCTGCTCGACAAGCTCTCCATCGCGCTGCCCGACGGAAAAACCGGCGACATCCGCAAGCGCAACGAGTTCGGCATTCGCATCATGCCCGACGGGCGACCCCTGAACATCGTGCTCGAGATGGGCGGCGAGGGTACCGAGGAGAGCGACGCGCTGCAGCTGGTGAAGGACTCGTGGGCGAAGCTCGGCATCAAGCTGCATACCGCCGCCCGCGACCGCCAGGATTTGCGCACCCGCCTCTATTCCGGCCAGACCCAGATGACGATCTGGACCGGCTTCGAGAATGGCCTCGCCCGCGCAACCTCCAATCCGGCCGAGTTCGCCTGCCTGTCGCAGACCACCTTGTGGTGCTCGGCGTGGGGCCAGCACCGCGAGACGCGCGGCAAGTCGGGCGAGCCGGTCGATATCGAGACGGTGCGGCGCATGAACGAGATGGCGGCGCGCTGGGAACGATCGGCCGATCCCGCCGAGCAGGAAGCCATCTGGCACGAGCTGCTGAAGCTGCACGCCGATTTCGTCTACACCATCGGCATCGTGTCGGGCGTGCAGCAGCCGGTCGTGGTCGGCCCGCGGCTGCGCAACGTGCCCCTCAAGGCGATCCACAACTGGGATCCCGGCGCGTTTTTCGGGGTCTATCGTCCCGACACGTTCTGGCTCTCGGAGACGAAGCGATGACCCCGTGGGACCGCCTCGCGACTTTCTTCGCCCGCCGCGGCTACCAGCTCGGCAAGCCCGACGGCTGGGAGAACGCACCCGTCGAGCATCGCCGCTTCAGCCTCGCGGTGTTGCTGTTCTATGGCTGCCTGGGGCTGGCCTTCTACGTCGTCGAGTTCATGTCCGACGAGCCCGATCCGGCCGATCGTCCGGTCGCGGTCGAGGGGGGACGCTGATGCTGCGCTACGTCCTTGCCCGCATGCTTATCATGGTGCCGACCCTGGTGGTGGTCAGCGCGCTGGTCTTCTTCATCGTCAGCATGCCGCCGGGCGACTGCGTGACCTCGATCATCGAGGAGCTGATGTCGCGCGGCGATCCGGATGCCGCCCGCAAGGCCGAGGACATCCGCAAGCTCTACGGGCTCGACCAGCCGCTCTGGGTCCAGTATTTCCGCTGGATATCGGGTGTCTTCACGTGGGATTTTGGTCTGTCCTGCCAGGACCAGCTGCCGGTGTCGCAGCTGATCGGCGAGCGGCTGGCGCTGACCATGGTGATGGAAGCCACCACGATCATTTTCATCTGGACGGTTTCCTTCGTGATCGGCGTCTACGCCGCCACCCACCAGTATCGCCCCGGCGACTACATCGCCTCGTTCATTGGCTTCATCGGTCTGGCGACCCCGAACTTCCTGCTGGCGCTGGTGCTGCTGTACGTCGGCAAGGTCTATTTCGGCGTCTCGGTCGGTGGCCTGATGGACCCGAAATTCATCGACCAGCCATGGAGCTGGGGCAAGACCGCCTCGATCCTCGAACACCTGATCATCCCCGTGGTCGTGATCGGTACCGCCGGCACCGCGGGCATGATCCGCCGCCTGCGCGCCAACCTGCTCGACGAGCTACAGAAGCAGTACGTCACCACCGGCCGCGCCAAGGGCCTGCCGCCGCTGAAGCTGCTGATCAAGTACCCGTTGCGCCACGCGCTGAATCCCTTCATCGCCGACATCGGCCACATCCTGCCCGAGGTGATCTCGGGCTCGGTCATCGTGTCGGTCGTGCTGTCGCTGCCGACCACGGGGCCGATGCTGCTGGCGGCGCTGAAGAGCCAGGACGTCAATCTGGCCGCCACGTTCCTGCTGTTCGTCTCGGTGCTGACGGTGTTCGGCACGCTGCTGTCGGACCTGCTGCTGGCGGCACTCGATCCCCGCATCCGTCTCCAGGGCGGAGTCGACAAATGACCGACACACGACAGCCTGCGGCCGCCACGGCGCCCGCCCATTTCGTCTCGAAGGAGCCGTGGGACCCCTACGTCGCCGAAAAGCTGACGGCCGACCAGGAACGCTTCTACATGGCCAACCAGTGGCAGCTGATGTGGTGGCGCCTGCGCCGCCACCGGCCCGCCGTGGTGTGCGGCCTGTTCCTGCTGCTGATGCATGTCTCGACGCTGTTCAGCGAGTTCATCGCCCCCTACGACCTGCACACCCGCCACATCAAGCACATCTTCTCGCCGCCCCAGGGCATCCATCTGTTCCACGAGGGCAAGCTGGTCGGGCCCTTCGTCTACCCCACCACGATGGCGCGCGACCCCGACACGCTGCAGCGCGTCTACACGCCCGATACGACGAAGCCGCAGCCGATCCGGTTCTTTTGCCTGGGCGAATCCTACGAATTCTGGGGCATGCTCGAGGGCCGCTTCCACTTCCTGTGTCCGGCCGAGGGCGGCACGCTGTTCCTGCTCGGCACCGACCGGCTGGGGCGCGACGTGCTTTCGCGCATCGTCTACGCGGCGCGCATCTCGCTCACCATCGGCCTGTTCGGCATCACGCTGAGCTTCGTGCTGGGCCTCGTGATCGGCGGCATCGCGGGCTATTACGGCGGCTGGATCGACAACGTCATCCAGCGCGTCATCGAGATCATCAAGAGCTTCCCGCATCTGCCGCTGTGGCTGGCGCTGTCGGCGGCGCTGCCGGTGACGTGGTCGCCGTTGCTGGTCTATTTCGGCATCACGCTGATCCTCGCCCTGCTCGACTGGCCGGGCCTGGCGCGCGCCGTGCGCTCGAAGCTGCTGTCGCTGCGCGAGGAGGATTTCGCCACCGCGGCGCGCCTGATGGGCGCCTCGCCGCAACGGATCGTCGGCCGCCACCTGATCCCCAGTTTCATGAGCCACCTGATTGCGTCCGCCACGCTCAGCATCCCCTCGATGATCCTCGCCGAAACAGCACTTTCGTTTCTCGGTCTGGGTCTGCGTGCGCCGATCACCTCGTGGGGCGTGCTGCTCAACGAGGCGACCGACATCAACGTGGTGGCCGTCAACTGGTGGCTGATGTTCCCCGTGGTGCCGGTGATCCTGGTGATCCTCAGCTTCCAGTTCTTCGGCGATGGCCTGCGCGACGCGGCCGACCCGTACCAGTAGGCCGGCGGAAGCGCGCGAAAGGGCATGCTGGCGGGGTGAATCGATGCCCGTCCGCCAGTGATTGCAGCGATACCGGCGCGTGGCGCGCGCGCGGCGTGCGGCGGCCCGGGAGTCCGGTAGCGGCGCGGTTTCCGGCCGGGTTGGTGGTGGGTCGATGCTCGTCAATTCAGCCGGAGTGTTTCACGTGAAACACTCCGATGGCGGTCCGGCAGGAATCGGTTCCGGCGGAGCTTCGATGTGTTGCATATTTGTGACAGTCGGCGCTCTGCATTTAACCAATAACCCGACTTTCAGGCCTCCCGATTGACGCATCGGACGGTCGAGTTATCGCCTGAAGTATAATAACCTTGCATTTCAAGCCGAACTGGTCTATCCATTTTTGGTCAGGTTGGGGCCGTGTGCCTCGACCGGACCATCACGCCGCCGGCACCCGCCGGGCGGCGTTTTTTGTGTCCGCGGCCCAACGGCCGTTCCCCGACAATCCGGAGTCTCCCATGACCAACGACGTCACCGTCGATGGCGGCGAAGCCATGCCCGCGCCGATCGATTCCTGGACCCTGCACGCCTGGCAGACGGCGGCCGATCCTCGACCCGTCGCCGATCCCGCGCTGGCGGACCTGCACGCCACCGCCAGGCGCCGCCGCGCCGACGCCCGCGACCTCGACCGGGCCATCGGCGCGCTGGCCCGGTCCGACCGCGCGACGGCCGGCCCGCTGCATCCGGTCTCGAACGAACCCTGGAGCTACGACGGCTGGACCCTGCCGCGCCTGACCGAAGAGCGGAACCGGCTGGAAGGCGAGGCCGGAGATCACGAAATCGCGGCGATCGGGCGGCCGCTGTTCGCGGCGCGAGGCGCCCGCCAGCCTGCCGACGGGAGCGGCGACGCACAGCCGCGACCAGACCCCGCCACGCGTGGGCGTCAAACCAGCGGCGGCGGTGACGCTCCGGATTCGCGGGGGCGACAACCAGACACGATTCGCGAGGCCGTCAGAACCGCAGGCTTCGAGGATCCGACAGGGGAGCTCGAAAAGGCCCTGGCAAGCCGCCGTCGCGATTTGTTGGCCGGAGGCTTGCCGGCAACCGACGTAGACCGGATCATGAACGAGGCGACCCGACGCTTGCCGGATGTACTGGCTGCGTATCGGACCGAAATTCTCGGGCAAAAGCCGCCGACCGACGACATCCATCTCGCTGCGTTGCCCGTCGCCGGAGCCGCGGCGGTCGGCGGTGCAGCGGCGGCACTGCCGCTTTTGCTTGGCACAGCCGCCGGCATCGTCGCCCATTTTTCGATTGAGTACGTCCGGCGCGAATGAGCCAACCGGGATGCCACCGCGGCGCCGCCATCGTCGCGGTTCGTCGACAATCGGGAAAAGAACGACGACGCGCCGGTCGTCGCGCCGCCGGATCCGGAGCCGCTGGGACCGCGCGACCCGCTGCCGCCAACCCTGCCACCGCCCATCGTCTTTCCGGTCCTGATTCGCAAATGGGGTCCCGACGGGTAGGAGATCGACGATTTCACGCGGTCGCAACTCGAACGGATAGACGCGGACCACCGCGCCCTGCCGGGTGGGGGGGCACGGCCCGCGAACGCATTTGTCGCGCTGGTTGCCACCGCCTTCCTGATCAGGATGGTCCACCATGGAGGCAACATCGGGAGCCCCTCGACGCGCTTGGCCAACGCGATGGCGGCGCGGGAGTGCATCGAGGTCGGAAACGCACTCTATGGAGAGGGGGCCGTCCGGGAGCTTCCGGGAACCCAGGCGGGGAAGCGCGAGCATCATATTCCGGGACCCAATCCCGGTACCACAAAAGGGTCCAGCTACGTCGACGTAACGTTGCAGGCCCATATCGAGAACGTGGTCCGGTACGTATTCATCAATGTATCAAGCCGCTTGAGAAGCAACCCTGGGCAGATGACGGCCGACGAACAGCGGCGATACGACAACCTGGAGAAGAATCGCACTGCAAGAAGGCCGAACGCGTTCCTCGACGACGTGCGGAAAATAACCCCGGATATCGCGACCGACAAGATCGCGCGCGAGGCCTATCGCCGGTATCTCCACGACGAATGCGTTCGCGTCTTCTCGATGGTCGACGCAGCGCTCGCGGGCGATGGCATCCGGCTGAGGCCGCAGCGGAACTGACGCAGCGGGAGGGGGGCCGGGATCGCCCCCCAACTTCCCGCCTGACTCCCCGCGTCGATTATGCTACATCGGCCGGGATAAATAATGAACGGAGCGTCATGCACCCTCCATCGTGATGCCGGAGCGGGTGCGTCGGGCCCGTCGGCGAGCCATCCATCACAGGGAGACGTTGCCCATGTCGACTTCGCGCCTCTACCAGCTGCCCGTCGAGATCACGAACTGGAAGTTCGACGGCAAGACCGAAATGAACTTCAACTGGGAATACGAGGATGGCTCCGCGGAGCTGCTGAACCTGTACGAAAAGGGCAAGCAGCAGCAGTGGGACGCCTCGACCCGGCTCGACTGGACCCAGGAGCTCGACCCCGAGAATCCGATGGGCATGGCCGACGAGACGATCCCGATCTTTGGCTCCGACTTCTGGAACAAGATGACCGAGAAGGAGAAGCAGTGGCTGCGCTGGAATCTCCAGACCCACACCATCTGCCAGTTCATGCACGGCGAGCAGGGCGCGCTGATCGCGACCGCCAAGATCGTCAACACCGTCCCCGACATGAACGCCAAGTTCTATGCCGCCACCCAGGTGATGGACGAGGCGCGCCACGTCGAATCCTACAAGCGGCTGATCCACGAAAAATTCAAGATGGCCTATCCGATCTCGGAGCCGCTGAAGAACCTGCTCGAGCAGACCCTGACCGACAGCCGCTGGGACTTCACCTATATCGGCATGCAGGTGCTGATCGAGGGTCTGGCGCTCGCGGCCTTCCAGCGCATCCGCGACACCGCTAAGAACAACCTCGCGGCCTCGGTCAACGCCTACGTCATGCAGGACGAGGCGCGCCACGTCACGTTCGGCCGCCTGGCGCTGCGCGAGTACTATCCGCAGCTGAGCGACGCCGAGCGGGCCGAGCGCGAGGAGTTCGCGGTCGAAGGCCTCTACTTCATGCGCGACCGTTTCAACCAGGCCGAGGTCTGGATGCGCTCGGGCCTGCCGGTCGACAAGCTGATGGAATACGCCTTCAACTCGGGCGTCATGCAGGCCTTCCGCACCCGCCTGTTCACCCGCGTGGTGCCGATCCTCAAGGACATCGGCCTGTTCGGACCCAAGGTCCAGAAGGCGCTGATCGACATGGGCGTGATGGAATACGCCAACATCGACGCCACGACGATCCTCGCCAACGACCTCAAGGTCGCCGACGATTTCGACAAGAAGCGCTTCGTCGAGGAAGCCATCGCGGCGGAGTAGGACGCCGCGCCCCCCGGGCGCGCGCGACGACGATCACGGGCGGCGGAAGCGATTCCGCCGCCCTTTCATTGTCGGAACGGGGCGCCCGATGGTCGCGGCGCGCGCCAGCCATGAACGACCGTGGCGTTGACCCGCGCGGAACCGCGTGGAACCGTCGCGACAACGAAAACACCACCCTGGGCGGAAGCGACCAACGGAGACCGACATGAACCAGATCGTGGTCAACGAACCCAACAAATGGCGGCTGGCGACGCCGGGATCGCAGGGCTGGGGACGCTCGCCGCGGGCGGATGCCGCGCACAAGTATTTCATGGTGTCGGCCGACTGCCACGCCAACGAGCCCGCCGATCTGTGGGTCAAGCGGATCGACGCGAAGTACCGCGACCGGCTGCCGCGCGTGGTGGTGGACGCCGACGGCACCCAGTGGCGCGTTTCGGAGGGTCATCGCCGCGACCGGCTGCGGCTCTCGACGCTGGAGGACGAGGACCGGGCGCGCAGTCTGGCCGGCGCCACCGCGGCGGGCCGGGTCGCGGACCACGACGGCGATGGCATCGACGTCGAGTTAATGTTCCCCAACAAGGGACTGGCCATGTGGGCGACGCCCGATCCGGTGTTCGCCATGGCCCAGTGCAAGGTGTGGAACGAGTGGGCGTGGGAGCAGTACGAGGCCCACCAGGATCGCATCGTGATCGCCGGCGCCATCGCGACGGGCGATCTCGCGGGCTCGATCGCCGAGGTCCAGCGGCTGGCGAAGCTCGGCTTCAAGTGCCTCACCTTGCCCTGCAAGCCGATCTGGGGCGGTCACGACGCCGACCACGTCAACTACAACCTGCCGCATTTCGATCCGCTGTGGGCGGCCATCCAGGACGCCGATCTCGCCTTCACGTTCCACGTCTCGACGGGACGCGATCCTAGGGCGGCGCGCGGCAACGGCGGGGCGATCATCAACTACGTCTCGCATTCGCTGTCGCCGACCATCGAGCCGGTCGCCAATCTCTGCGCCTCGGGCGTGCTGGAGCGCTTTCCGAAACTGCGCTTCGCCACCATCGAGGCCGGCATCGGCTGGATCCCGTGGCTGCTGGGCGCCATGGACGAGGCCTACAGGAAGCATCATTTCTGGGTCCGTCCGAAACTCCAGGGCCTGCCCAGCGACTATTTCAAGGCGCACGGCTTCGCCTCCTTCCAGGAGGACCAGGCCGGCCTCGATCTGGCGGAATCGCATGGCCTCGCCGGCAACTTCATGTGGGCCAACGACTACCCGCACCACGAAGGCACCTGGCCGCATTCGTCCGAAGCCATCGAACGCACCATGGGCCGGCTGTCCGACGACAGCCGCGCGAAGATCCTCGGGCTGAACGCGGCGCGCTTCCTGAAGCTCGACGTGCCGGCGAAGTACAGGGTCTGAGCCAGTCATTCCTTCTCCCCTCCGTCGAGGGGAGAAGGGAAGAAGACAAATCCGGGAGAAAACGGCATGAGCGAGCGCACGTTGCGCGGCAAGGTGGCGGTCGTCGGGATCGGCGAGACCACCTACTACAAACACGGCAAGTCGCCCGATCCGGAGTTCGTGCTGGCGCTGAAGGCGATTCTCGCCGCAGCCGCCGATGCCGGCATCGATCCGCGCAAGATCGACGGGTTTGCGTCCTACAGCAACGACCGCAACGATCCCTCGCGGCTGGCCGCGGCGCTCGGCCTGCCGGAGCTGCGCTTCTCCAACATGCAATGGGGCGGCGGCGGCGGCGGCGGTTCGGGCGCGGTCGGCAACGCCGCGGCGGCCGTGGCGTGCGGCATCGCCGATTGCGTCGTGGTGTTCCGCGCGCTCGCCCAGGGCCAGTTCCAGCGCTTCGGCGCCGCGGCGCCCGGTGGCTCCGCCAGCGGCGAGGCCGCACTCAACGCGCCCTACGGCGTGATGTCGCCGGCCCAGCGCTACGCCATGCGCGCGATGCGCTTCATCCATGAGAACAAGATCGCCGACAGCGCCCAGCGCGCCATCGCGCTGGCGTCCTACCACCACGCGCAAAGCAACCCGCACGCCGTCATGCACGGAAGGCCGCTGACGGCCGAGCAGTACGACGCCTCGCGCTGGATCGTGGAGCCGTGGCGGCTGTTCGATTGCTGCATGGAGAACGACGGTGCCGCCGCCCTGATCCTGATGCCGGCCGAACGCGCCCGCGACCTCAAGCAGAAGCCGGCCTATATCCTCGGCTCGGCGCAGGGCTCGGAATACCGCAACGCCGCGCGCGGCCACAACGCGCCGCTCTACGCCACGTCGAGCTTCACCACGGTGGCGCCCAACCTCTACCGCATGGCCGGCGTGAAGCCGTCGGACGTCGACGTGTTGCAGAGCTACGAGAACTTCACCGGCGGCGTGCTGATGAGCCTAGTCGAGCACGGCTTCTTCAAGGCCGAGGAAGCCAACGATTTCCTGAAGCCGGAGAACCTGATGGCGAAGGGTGGCAAGCTGCCGCTCAACACCAGCGGCGGCAACCTCGCGGATTGCTACATGCACGGCCTCGAATTGCAGGTCGAGGCGGTGCGCCAGCTGCGCGGCACCTCGACGGCGCAAGTGAAGGACGCGAACGTGTCGATGGTGATTTCCGGACCGATGGTGACGCCGGTATCGAGCATGATTCTCGGCAGCCAGGAGACCTTGCGATGAGCGCGGCCACTTATCTGCGTCCGGGCTTGCCGGCACCCGTGGTCGAGAACGACGGTCTCGACGGACCCTACTGGGAAGCCGCCCGCCGCGGCGAGCTAAAGATCCAGCGCTGCAAGGCCTGCGGCACCTGGCGCTGGGGCCCCGAGTGGATCTGCCACCAGTGCCTATCGTTCGACACCGAATGGGTGAGCGTCGCCGGCCGCGGCAGGATCTACAGCTGGGAACGGCCGTGGCATCCCGTTCATCCGGCGCTGAAGGACCAGGGTCCCTACATCGTCGTGCTGGTCGAGCTGCCGCACGCCGGCAACGTCCGCATGCTCGGCAACCTGCTGGGCGATCCGCGCCAGACCGTGACCATCGGCGCCGAAGTCGAGGTCGTGTTCGAGCCCCACGACGACGCGAAGCCGCCCTTCACGCTGGTGCAGTGGAAGATCGCGGGCAGGTAGGGAGACGACGCAGTCTCGCTCCGTCTCTCGCGAGGAAGACGCCTTCGCGACACGCCCTCAGACCTTCCCTTGCCATCAAGGGCCGCAAGCGGCCCGGAGGCGGGGGAAGGTCCAACTTCAATCACATCCAGTTGGTTGCCGTCGTCGCCTATTCGATCTTCACGTTGGCGTCGACGATGACCTTGCCCCATTTCGCGATCTCGGCCTCGAGAAAGGCGAGCGTCGTCCCGGGGTCGTAGCCGGCGGGCAGGATGCCGAGCTCGGTGAAGCGTTTGACGACCTCGGGCCGGCGCACCGCTTTCGCGACCTCGGCCGACAGCCGGTCGACGATCTCCTTCGGAGTGCCGGCCGGCGCCATGAACATCGACCAGCTCGAGGATTCGATGGCCGGCCCGCCGTTCTCGACGATGGTCGGCACTTCCTCCGCGCCCGGCACGCGCTCCTTCGACAGCATGGCGAGCGCCCGTATCTTGCCGGCCCTGATCTGCGGCATGGTGCCCGACGGCGAATCGATCAGCATGTCGAGGGAGCCGCCCATGAGATCGGCCAGCGCCGGTGCCGTGCCCTTGTAGGGGACGTGCACCATGTCGATGCCGCAGACCTGTTTCATCAGTTCGCTGGTGAGGTGGGCGGCCGCACCGACGCCGGAGGAGCCGAACGACACCTTGCCCGGATTGGCCTTGGCGTGCGCGATCAGTTCCGGCACCGACTTGACGCCGAGCTTGTTGGACACCGTCAGGATCAGCGGCGCGATGGCGACCACGGAGATCGGCACGAAGCCCTTCACCGGGTCGAACGGCAGCTTGCCCTTGTAGAGCGTGGCGTTGGCGGCGTGGGCAGCGATCACCGTCAGCATCGTGTAGCCGTCGGGTGCGGCCTTGGCGACGATCTCGGCGCCGATGATGGAGTTGGCGCCGGGCCGGTTGTCGACCACGAAACCCTGGCCGAGCGCCTCCCCGACATGGGCCAGCGGAATGCGGGTGGAGAGATCGGTGAAGCCGCCCGCCGTGTAGGGCACGACCCAGCGGATCTGCTGTCTGGTCGGCCACGCGCCCTGGGCCGACGCCGACGCGGCGCCCGCCGCCGCCAATGCCGTCCCGCCAATCAAGATGTCGCGCCGCTTCAGGTCGATCATGTCTGTCTCCATCGAAGGGCCGTCGGTTAGCACACCGCGGAAGCCTGCGCGACGGTTCGTCGTCACGCCTGGTTCGCCGTGAATCCCGGCCGCGGCACCGTGCCCATGACGATCTGGCCGAGCCCGCCATCGACCACGATGTCCTGGCCGGTCACGTAAGCCGCCCCTTCCGAGCCCAGCCACGCCGCGACGTTGGCCATGTCGGGCGGGCTCGCCACGCGGCGCAGCGGCACCAGGTCGGCGCGGCGTTGGGCGACATCGCCGGCCTGGTAGAAGGCCTCCGACATCGGCGTGCGCACGAGGCCGGGGCTGAGGCTATTGCTGCGCACGCCTCTGGGACCCCATTCGTAGGCGAGCTGGCGCGACAGCATGGTGACGCCGATCTTGGCGACGCTGTAGGAGCCGCTCCACGGCTGTGGCTGGCTGCCGGCGATCGAGGCGACATGCACCAGCGAGCCCGAGCCGCGCTCCAGCATGTCGCGGCCAAACGCCTGGGCGCAGATGAAATAGGCGGTGAGATTGACGGCGAGCACCTTGTTCCACGCCGCCAGATCGAGCGTTTCCAGCGCGCCGGCGGCGAGGATGCCGGCGTTGTTCACCAGCACGTCGCAGGCGCCCAGCGTCGCCTTGATGCGGGCGTGCGCGGCCACGACGGCGGCCTGGTCGGTGGTGTCGCAGGCCACCGCGATGGTCCGCGCGCCGAGCTCCTGCATCGCCTGCTCGGTCTCGACAAGGGTATCGCGGTTGAGATCGATCAGGCCAAGCGACGCGCCGGCCGCGGCGAAAGCGGCCGCCGTCTCGCGTCCGATGCCGCCGCCGGCACCGGTGACGATGCACAGCTTGCCGCTGTAGTCATAGGAAACCCGCCCCGTCATTGCTCGCTCCCGCTGCGTCCGCGCGCAACGGAGCACGTTGCCGGACGGCACTCAAGCAAGTTGGAGCAACGCCCGAGGCTGCCGGGCGCGCCGCCCCCCAGCCGAACGATCGGCGCACCGCCCGATGCACCGACACCGGCGTCACCCCGAGCTTGTCGAGGGACCTTTGCGCGGAGGCGATGTCCGAAAAGACCTTGAAGACCAGAAGGAACGGTCGCTCGCGCTGCTCGGGACGACATCGGGATGGCATCGCCGTCGCGCGCCGGGAGGTGTGGATGCCTTCCCGGACAGAAGGGGGGAAACGCGCGTCCGCCCTTACTGGTTCATCGAGGAGAAGAAGTCGGCGTTGTTCTTGCTGATCTTCATCTTGTCGAGCAGGAACTCCATCGCATCGACGGTGCCCATCGGCATCAGGATGCGGCGCAGCACCCACATCTTGCCCAGCGTGGAACGATCGACCAGCAGCTCTTCCTTTCGGGTTCCCGAGCGCGTGATGTCGATGGCCGGGAAGGTGCGCTTGTCCGACAGCTTGCGGTCGAGAATGATCTCGGAGTTGCCGGTGCCCTTGAACTCCTCGAAAATCACCTCGTCCATGCGGCTGCCGGTGTCGATCAGGGCGGTCGCGATGATGGTGAGCGAGCCACCTTCCTCGATGTTGCGGGCGGCACCGAAGAACCGCTTGGGACGCTGCAGGGCGTTGGCGTCGACGCCGCCGGTCAGCACCTTGCCCGAGCTCGGCACGACGGTGTTGTAGGCACGGCCCAGACGCGTGATCGAGTCGAGCAGGATCACCACGTCCTTCTTGTGCTCGACCAGCCGCTTGGCCTTCTCGATCACCATCTCGGCGACCGCAACGTGGCGCGTGGCGGGCTCGTCGAAGGTGGAGCTGACGACCTCGCCCTTGACGGTGCGGGCCATGTCGGTGACTTCCTCGGGCCGCTCGTCGATCAGCAGCACGATCAGCCAGACCTCGGGATTGTTCTTGGCGATGGCGTGCGCGATGGATTGCAGCAGCATCGTTTTGCCGGTGCGCGGCGGCGCCACGATCAGGGCGCGCTGGCCCTTGCCGATCGGCGCGATCATGTCGATCACGCGGGTGCTGACGTCGAGCTGCGGGCCGTTGGCCTTCTTGGCGGCGGGCGAGGTGGCGGCCGTCAGCGTGCGGCGACCGGTGCTGACGCGGCCAGCGGTGCTGACCCTGGCCGAGCCAACCTCCTCGGCGAGCTTCTCGGCCGGCACGAAGCCCGCGTCCTCGATCTCGATCTTGAGCTTCTCGTCGGGATAGAGCGGCGTCAGATTGTCGAAATTGACGCGGTAGCGAACCTTGTCGGGATCCTCGAGGTTCACGAGGTTGATCTTGGTCAGCGCGAAATAGCGCTCGCCGTCCTTGGGGGCGCGAATCTCGCCCTCGACGGTGTCGCCGGTGCGCAGGCCGAGGCGGCGGATCTGGGCGGGGGCGACGTAGATGTCGTCGGGGCCGGGCAGATAGTTGGATTCGGTCGAGCGCAGGAAGCCGAAGCCGTCGGGCAGCACCTCCATCACGCCGGCGCCGAAGATGGCCTGGTCGGTATCGGCGACCTTCTTGAGGATGGAGAACATCAGCTCCTGCTTGCGCAGCAGCGAGGCGCCCTCGATCTGCATCTCCTCGCCATAGGCGAGCAGCTCGGCCGGGGTCTTCTTTTTCAGGTCCTGGAGATTCATGCTGGGTCCGGAACGCGCGCGCGGACCGGAAATGGTCCTCGGGCGTCGACAAGGAATGGATCGTTCAACGCGGGGCTGGCGGACGAGCGTCCGGAACAACCCGATACGACGGGGTTTGCCGCAAGGCCGGCCGTCCGTGGGACGACGATCTTGATCTGGCGATGCGGCGGGAGTCTGGACCTGTCGGCGGCCCGTTCGGGCGCCAGCGGTTTCCGGGAGGTTGGATACAGGCGTGGGGCGCGGATGTCAAAGGCGATGCGGAAGGCAAGGGGATGCGGAAGGCAGTTCAGCGCTTCGTCGCCTTCGCGGGGTTGTCGATTGCCACCGCCGTCGCCTCGATCTCGACCAGCAGGCCCGACACGGCCAGCGCCGACACCCCGATCAGGGCCGAGGCGCAGCGGGCTTTCTTGAACCAGCGGGCGATCTCGGCGGCGATCGCGCCGCCGTCGCGCATGTCGATGCAGTAGATCGTCAGCCGGGTCACTTCCTCCATCGAGGAGCCGGCGCGCTTCAGGGCCTGGTCGATCTTGCGCATGGTGACGCGGGTCTGGGCGCCCGCGTCGCGGCCGCGCACCTTGCCTTTCGGGTCGAGCGAGGTCGTGCCGGCGACGAACACGAACGGTCCGGCACGAACGGCACGCACGTACCAGTCGGCGATCTCGGTGCCGTCGGGGAATTCCTGGCGGATCATGGCTTGGTGCTCCGGTGGCGTTTGCCCGACGATCCTACTCGCCGAGCAGGATCTTGTGGATGGCTGTGTGGTCGGCCTCGCGGCCGAGCTTTTCGTAGGCACGTTGCCAGATGTCGGCCATGTCCTTCAGCGTATGGGCCTCGGCGCCGACCTCGCGGGCCAGATCCGAGGCGGTGCGCAGATCCTTGGCCATCAGCGCCATCGAGAAGCCTCCCGCGTAGTTGCGCGGGATCACGAAGGGCTTGGCCTTGACCTGGGTGCTGTTGCTCATGCCCGAGGAGGCGTTGAACACGTCGGCCATCAGTTCCTGGTCGAGGCCGAACTTCTCGCCCACGATCAGCGCTTCGCACATCGTCACCAGGCTCGACGCCGAAAGATAATTGTTGAGCGCCTTCACGGCGTGGCCCGCACCCAGCGGGCCGGCCTGGAACACCGTCTTGCCCATCGCCAGCAACAACGGTCGCGCACGGTCGACGATCACCGGGTCGCCGCCGGCCATGATAGCGAGCGAACCATCGATGGCGCGCCGCACGCCGCCCGACACCGGGGCATCGATCATCGCGAACCCGCGGGCGGCCAGTGCCTTGCCGAGCGCGACCGTTCCGGTCGGCGCGCTGGAGGACATGTCGATCAGCGGCGCGTCGGCGGCGAGGCCCGCCGCCACCGGATCGGCGCCGTCGAGAACGGCGGCGCGCACTATCTTGCCGTCGGGCAACATGCAGACGACGGCGTCGGCGCCCTCGGCCGCGGCCCTGGGCGAAGCGGTCGCCAGCACGGACGGATTGGCGCCGACGAATTCCGACATCGCCTGCTGCGAGAGATCGTAGATGCGCAGTTTGTAGCCGGCGGCGACCAGTCGGGTCGCCATCGGCTTGCCCATCATGCCGAGGCCGACGAAGGCGATGGTGGCGGGTGGCGCGAGCGGTGTGCTCATGAAGACATCTCCCGGAGAGCGATTTCGTAGAAGGGTAGCTGGCGGCCGGCCATCGCATCCGAGGCCACGTGATGCAGGAAGCGGGCGCCGGCTTTTTCGTAGAACGCCGCCGCGTCGGGATCCGCGACGATCGCGAGACGGCGGGCGCCGCGCTGGCGCGCGGTGTCCATTGCCCAACGCAGGAGAAGAACGCCCAGCCCGGCGCGGATCAGACCGGGCTCGACGAACAGCTTGTCGAGCTCGATCGCGTCGCCCACGCGCGGCGACAGCTGCGCGAAGGCGAGCGGCCGGTCGTCGGCGTCGACCGCGACCTGGACGTCGCCGCGTGCGATCGCCTCGGGCGGAACGACGAGGAATGGCGCGCAAGCCGCCATGAACGCCGCGTCGTAACCCCAATGCGCTTTCGACCGGACGCACAAGGCACCCAGCGCGTCGCTCTCCTCGCGACGCGCCGGGCGGAGCCGATGGCCGCTCTCGGGCATCAGATGCCGCGCTTGTCGAAGACCTCCTTGGCGATCTTGAAGGCATCGAGACTGGCGGGAATGCCGCAATAGATGCCGACCTGGAGGAAGATCTCCTTGATTTCGGCCTTGGTGACGCCGTTGGTCAGCGCGCCGTTGATGTGCAGGCGCAGCTCCGGACCGCGGTTGAGCGCGGCCAGCATGCCGAGATTGAGTATCGAGCGCTGCTTCCTGGCGAGGCCCGGCCGCCCCCAGACATAGCCCCACGCGTATTCGGTGGTGATCTCCTGGAACGACATCATGAACTCGTCGGCGTTGGCCATCGAGTTGTCGACATAGTCCTTGCCCAGCACCTCGCGGCGCACCGCGAGGCCCTTGGCGAACATCTTCTTGTTGGCCGGGTTGGGCTTCACTTTTTTCTTCGCGGCGGGTTTCGCCGCCGTCTTCGCCTTGGCCATCCGACTCTCCCTGTCCTTCATCCGAAATCCGTCCCGCCGCGCTCGCGCGCCAGGCGCCTGCCGACGATCAGCAAGAGCACATCGTAGAGCGCCTTCAAGCCTGCGCCCACCACCACGAACCAGCCAAACGGCGAGGCAGCCATGAGCCAGCCCGCGATCGCCGGTGCCGCCGCCGCGGCGAGGGATCGCGGCACCGCCGTCACGCTCGATGCCGCGGCGCGTTCTTCCGGTGGCACCAGCGACATCACCAGGGCGGTGCGCGGCGCCACGTCCATCGAGGAGAGCGCACTGCGCAGGAACAACAGCCCGAGGGCTATCTCGATGGTCGGCGCGAAGGGGGCGGCGAGCAGGAACAGGTTGGCCGGCAGATGGGTGAACACCATCGTATTGACGAGGCCGATGCGGTTGGCGACCCAGGGTGCGGCCAGTTGCGAGAGGCCGCCGAGCAGGGTCATGACGAACAGGGTCTGCGTGGCTTGCGTCACCGAGAGTCCGAACCGGTCGAACAGCCAGATCGCCAGCAGCGATTGCAGCACGAATCCGCCGCCCAGCGCGTCGAGACAGAACAGCGACGACAGAATCAGGATTGGTCGCCGCGACGCCGGCGACAGGCCCGCGCGTACCGTCGTCGGGATCGCGCGATCGGCGGCCGGCAGCAGAAGCCGCGCATAGATAATGGCCATGCCGACGCCAACCACGGCGTAGATCAGGAACATCGGCGCCAGCGGCCAGCCGAACCGATCGGGCAACGCCGCGGCGAGGGTTCCGCCGGCGCCGGCGAGGGTTGCGAACAGGCTGTAGCGGGCGAAGATCGCGGTCCGGTTTTCCGCCGGCACCAGGTCGGCCAGCCGCGCCTGCTCCATCGGCAGGAACAGGCTGGTGTCGCCGATCGAGGGATTGAGGGTGCCGATCGCGCCCGCGATCAGCAGGAACCACAGCGCGTCGATGGAGGCGAACGCGATACCCGTCGCGATCATCAGCGCGCAACCAGCCATCAGCACGGACCGCATGTGCAGCCGGGCCGACCACCAGCCGACCGTCAGGGTCAACGCCGCCGATCCCAGCAAGGTCGCGGTGGCGAGCAGACCGACCTCGAACGGTCCGTGGCCGAGCCGCAGCAGATGGAGCGGCATCGCGACGCTGACGACGCCGTCGGCGACGGCCCGCAGCGAGCGGGCGAGGATGATCAGGAAGACCGGGCCGTTCATGGCGACGGCCAGCCGGGCAGCCGCCAGTCCCGCCACCAGGCAATCAGACGGAACACCGCCGCGACGATGGCTCCCGCCAACGCGGCCGTGGACGGGTCGATGTCGATCCTCGTCAGCCCGATCTGGATCCATGCGCCGACGAACGCGCAGATGGCGTAGGGTCGATGGTCGTGGAGTACCACCGGCAGCCTGTTGCACAGGAGATCGCGCAGTAGGCCGCCGAACGTGGCGGTGACGACGCCCATCAGCACCGCGATCAGCACGGGCATGCCTGCTTGTGTCGCGAGCCCGACACCCGTTGCGCCGAACAGACCAAGCCCGACGGCGTCGGGAATCACGAGCATCTTCTCCGACAGGGAAATCCGGCCACGCACGAGCAGCGGCCACGCCAGCAGCGAGAACCCGATCACGCCCCAGAGATAGACATGATGTTCGACCCAGAAGAAAGGTCGGCGATCCAGCAACACATCGCGCAAGGTGCCGCCGCCGAACGCCGTCGCGCTGGCCACGACCGTCGCGCCAACGACGTCGAGGCGCTGCCGCGCCGCCACCAGCAAACCCGACGCGGCACCGGCGACGATGGCGGCGAGTTCGAGAAAGGCGAGCCAGGCGGCGAGCGTCATCGCTCGACGTTAGTCGGTTATCGTGACGCCGAAAACGACGGTGACGGTCCGGACCGGATCAAACATAACCCAGAATGGCCTGGCGCATGCGGTCCTTCAGATAGGCTCCGTCCTTGGGTGGCATGACCAGCGGGAGCGTCTCGACCATCACCTTCACGAGGCGAAAGACCGGACCGGTCACCGTCCGCGCGGCGCGCACGAGATCGGGAATCTGGTCTTCCTCGGTCACGGTGCCGCAATCGGCGATGCCAGAACCGCGCGCGATGATCGCGAGATCGGTGCCGGCGCCCCGGTCGGTCGGCCCGAGGCCGGGCGAGGCGGTGTGGGTGGCCTGGTTGCCGGTTTCGCCGAACTTCTCGTTGTCGAGCACGACGATGGCGAGGTTGGTCGGACGTTGCGCCGCGGCGGTCGCCAGCGAGCCGATGCCCATCAGCATGTCGCCGTCGCCGGTGATCACCAGCACGCGCTTGGCGGGCTGCGCCAGCGCGAGGCCGAGACCCATCATCACGGTGCCACCCATCCCGCCCCACAGCGGCAGGTGCTGTGGCCGGTCGCCCGCGTCGGTGATGTCCCAGGCGCACTGGCCAAGCCCGCCGATCACCAGCAGATCGTCGGTGGCGTCCTTCAACAGTGCCTTCACGACGGCGCGGCGATGCAGTTTGAGACGACCGGTCATGGCTGTTTCTTTCCGACGAAATTCTTGGCGCCGATCAGCTTCTGCTTCAACAGCACGGCCACCGCCGTCTGGCCCTCGAACGCCATGTTGGCGGCGGCGTTCACGGTCGCCTGGACGTCCTCGGCGCGGTCGACCTCGAACACCATGGTTCCCATCGCCTTGAGCACCTCGGGCGTGGCCTGGCCCATCGAATATTGCCATGGATTGATTTCGCCGAAATCGCCGCGCATGGTGATGATCATCAGCATCGGATAGCGCAACGTCTTGCTGAGCCCCAGCATGTTGATGCAGTTGCCGACGCCGGAGGATTGCATCAGCGCCACGGCCTTTTCGCCGCCGAGCCAGGCCCCCAGGGCGCCGGCCATGGCTTCTTCCTCGGTCGTCAACACGATGGCCTTCATCGTGTTGGAGAGCTGGCACCGCTGGATGAGCTTTGAATGGCCGGCATCGGGCACGTAGTAGACCTGCCGCACGCCATGACCCTCGAGGGTCTCGAATATCTGGTCGCGCCAGTCCACGGTGGATTCACGCGAGGCTTGAACCGACATGCTGCATTCCGATCTGGCCACCGGCGAAGTCCGGCGCGGCGCGATCCTAGCGATGGCTCGAAAGTCTTGGAAGGAGAACCCGACGCAGGGCAAGGTCGCGTTCCGCCGGTCCGGAACCGGCCGGGTTTTCGCCGTCGGAGCCGCCATGAACGTTCTGATCGTCTTTGCCCATCCCGAACGGCACAGCTTCAACGGCACGATGCTGGATGCCGCGACGCGGACGCTGGCCACCGCGGGACACACCGTCGTCGTGTCCGATCTCTACCGCATGGGGTTCGCCTCTACCCTCGATCGTCACGATTTCCTCGACGTCGCCGATCCCGACCGTTTCAACGCCCAGAAGGAACAGAGCGAAGCCTTTCGCACCGGTCGGTTCGCGCCGGAGCTCAAGGCCGAGATGGACAAGATCGACGCCTGCGACCTGATGATCTGGCAATTTCCGATCTACTGGTTCTCGGTGCCCGCGATCCTCAAGGGCTGGATCGACCGGGTATTTGCCTTCCGCTACGCCTATGGCGGCGGACGCTGGTATGAAAAGGGCGTTTTCGCCGGAAAAAAGGCGCTGATCTCGATGACGACGGGCGCGCCACGCAGCAGCTTCGTCGACGGCAGCCGGAACGGCGAGATGGACATGATGCTCTGGCCGCTGCTGTGGGGAACCCTGCGCTTCACCGGTTTCGAGGTGCTGCCGCCGTTCGTCTCCTACGGCGCGGCGGTTCCCGGCCCGGACGGCAATTCAAGGCGCGCGACGATCCTGGCAGACTACGAC
>CAMDVZ010000015.1 GCA_945878895.1 Caenispirillum bisanense
GCCAAGTACCTGCTCGAGTTCGAGCGCGGCGGCCAGGCGCATGGACCCAAGCTGCGCAAGTCGTTCCGCCACCTGCAGGACCTTGCCGCCGCGCAGGTCATGGACGGCAAGCCGCTGGCGGCCAATCCGTCCTGGCGCGACCGGATCGCGGCCGTCGAGATCGAGATCGACGCCGTCGAGATGAACGAGCTGAACTTCTATTCGCAGCTCAAGACCGGCGATGCGCCGGGCCTGATGGCTTCCGTCATCAAGCTGCGCGGGACCGAGGTCGGCCAGAAGCTGACGGAACTGGCGATCGATGCCATCGGCGACTACGCCCGGCCCTTCACGGAACAGCGCGGCGCGGACTCCAACGTCGTGCCGGTCGGCGGCGGCTATGTCGACGACGCGTCGCCGCGTTACTTCAACCAGCGCAAGACCACGATTTTCGGTGGATCGTCGGAGGTTCAGCGCGGCATCATGGCCAAGGCGCTGATCGGTCTCTGACGAACACTTCGCCCGAGGATGCCGGCCGCGCACCGCGGTTTTGGCGGAATGGAAGCAGGGGAGCAATGCCATGTCGCTCGCGACCAGGGACGACCGGAACGACGACGTGGATGCGCTGCCGCTCGACGGCATCGACGTCAGCGATCCCAAAATCTACGCCGAGGACAGCTGGCGGCCGATGTTCGCGCGGCTGCGGCGCGAGGATCCGGTCAACTACTGCGCCGACAGCCGGTACGGCCCCTACTGGTCGATCACCCGCTATGCCGACATCATGGACGTGGAACTGAACCACGCCGTGTTTTCATCCGCGGGCGAGCACGGCGGCATCCAGGTGATGGACGCGCCCAAGGGCCTCGAGAACATCAGTTTCATCCGCATGGATCAGCCGGACCACACCGTGCGGCGCAAGACGGTCGCGCCGATCGTTGGGCCGAGCAATCTCGCCAACATGGAAACCACCATCCGCGAGCGTACCGTGACCGTGCTGGACGGTCTGCCGCGCGGCGAGGCGTTCGACTGGGTCGACCGGGTGTCGATCGAACTGACGACGATGATGCTGGCGACGCTGTTCGACTTCCCGTGGGAGGATCGCCGCAAGCTGACCTACTGGTCCGACGTCGGCATCGCAAACGTCAACGATCCGGACGCTCCGGTTCACTCCGAGGAGGAGCGCTACGCCGAACTCGGCAAGATGGGGCAATATTTCTCCGGATTGTGGAACGAGCGAGTCAACGCGCCGCCGAAATTCGACCTGATCTCGATGATGGCGCACGGCGAGACGACGCGGAACATGACGCCGAAGGAGTTCGTCGGCACGCTCGGCCTGCTGATCGTCGGTGGCAACGACACCACCCGCAACACCATGAGCGGCGGGCTGCTCGCCCTGCACGACAATCCCGACCAGTGGGCGAAGCTGCGCGCCAATCCGGGCCTGGTCCCGAGTCTGGTCGCCGAGACGATCCGCTACCACACGCCGGTCATCCACATGCGCCGCACCGCGAAAGAAGACGCCATCGTCGGCGGCAAGCGCATCCGCAAGGGCGACAAGGTCGTGATGTGGTACGTTTCAGGGAACCGCGACGAGACCGCCATCGAGCGGCCCGACGAATTCATCGTCGACCGCGCGAAGCCGAGGCAGCATCTCTCCTACGGCGCGGGCATCCACCGCTGCGTCGGCGACCGGCTGGCCGACATGCAGCTGCGCATCCTGTGGGAAGAGATCCTGAAGCGCGATTTGCGGATCGAGGTGCTGGGTCCGCCGGTCCGGCTCTATTCGAATTTCATCCGCGGCATCCGCTCCATGCAGGTGCGCATCGCGCCCTGAGTCAGCCCGCCAGCACGGGTTCGCCGACGATTTGGGTCCGGTGCATCAGGCGCCGCATCCTGTCGTCGAACTCGTCGCGGCGGTGCATCGTGCAGCGATTGTCCCACAGCACCGCGTCGCCGACCCGCCACTGCTGCGCCCAGGCGAAGGCGGGGTTCGCGACATGCGCCCACAGCTTGTCGAGCAGCGCCTCGCTGTCGGGCACCGACAGGCCGTGGACATAGGCGAAGGGCCGGCGGCCTAGGAACAGGCATTTGCGCCCCGAAACCGGATGCAGTCGGACCAGCGGGTGGACGGCGCCCGGCGTGCGGCTGGGGTCGTGGGTTTCCTGGAAGCCGCGCCGCAGTTCGCCGGCCGAATTGTGGCTGGCGTCGTGGGTGCAGACCTTGCCGGCGATGGCGCGTTTCAGCTCGTCGGGCAGGGTGTCGTAGGCCTGGTACATGTTGCAGTACCAGGTGTCGGCCCCCTTCGGCGGACATTCCAGCGCGTAGAGCAGCGAGGCGCGGGCGGGCAGGGGCTGGTAGGACATGTCGGTGTGCCAGACCAGTTCGCTGTTGCCGAGGCCGCCGACCAGCTTCTCCGCGACGCGGATGTTGGAGACGACGGTCATCCATTCGCGGGCGTGCGGGGCGACGCCGGAGTCATACACCTGGCCGGCGCTCGGCAGCGGCACGCGGTCGAGTTCGCCAAAGCGGGCGCTGAAGCCCATCAGGTCGTCGTCGCTCAAGCGCTGGCCCGGAAACCGCAGCACGAGATGCTCGGCCCAGGCTTTCTCGACGACGGCGAACGTCGCGTCGTCGACAGGCTTCGACAGGTCGACTCCGTGCACGTCGGCGCCGAGCGCGGCACCGGTCGGCTGGATCCACAAACGGTCGGTCATGGTTCTCGCTCCTCGATTGCGCGGCGTTCATTCCACCAGCGCGATGGCCGACGGATCGATCGCGCAGGTGACGGCTGCACCGGTCTCGAACACGATCCGTGGCGGGGTGCTGACGCGGATGGTGGTGGCACCATCGCCCAGCGCGACGCCGTAGTCCCAGATGTCGCCGAGATAGGCGCGCTGGACCACCTTGCCGGGCAACTCGAACGCCGAGGCGCCGGTCGGCGCGCCGGCGTTCAGGCGCACGTCGTGCGGCCGGATCGACACCTGGAACGCCGCCACCGCCGGCGGCTGGGTCGACAACGCGGCCAGCGGCCAGCGCCACGGGCCGACCACGATGTCGCCGCCGGCACGTGCCGCGTCGAGCAGGTTGGTCTTGCCGATGAAACCCGCCACGAAGCGGGTGCGGGGATGGTGATAGACCTCGAAGGGCGTCGCGACCTGCTCGATGCGGCCCTGGTTCATCACCACGATGCGGTCGGAGGTGACCATCGCCTCGGCCTGGTCGTGGGTGACGTAGACCGAGGTGATCCTGAACTCGTCGTGCAGGCGGCGAATCTCGAAGCGCATCTCCTCGCGCAAATTGGCGTCGAGGTTCGACAGCGGCTCGTCGAGCAGCAGTACCTCGGGCTCGACCACGATGGCGCGCGCCAGCGCCACGCGCTGCTGCTGGCCGCCCGACAGTTCGGCCGGATAGCGGCCGGCCAGTTTGCCGAGCTGGACGACGTCGAGGATACGGGCCACCCGCGTCTCGATCTCGGGCTTCGCCATCTTGCGCACCTGGAGGCCGAAGGCGACGTTCTCGGCCACCGTCATGTTGGGCCAGATGGCGTAGGACTGGAAGATCATCGACATGCCGCGCTTCTCCGGCGGCAGCGCGAATTGTGGCGTCGAGAGGGACTTTCCGTCCATGTCGATGGTTCCCTCGGAGGGCTCCATGAAGCCTGCGATCATCCGCAACGTCGTGGTCTTGCCGCAGCCGGAGGGGCCGAGCAGGGACACGAACTCGCCGCGCTCGAGATCGAGCGTCACGCCGTCGACCGCCGTGGTCGCGCCGAACCGGCGCGACAGGCCGTTCAGGCTCAGTTTGGGCATTGTCTTGATGTTTCCTTCCGCGCCCATTTCGCCACAGAGCGGGCCGGCGGCAAAGCGTTTTCGTTCAATCGAACCAATGTGGCACGAAGCGCGAGTCGTTGTGGGTGATCGGGCCGTCGTCCTCGCGCACGCCGATGCCGGCGGGCTCGCCGCCGACGATCCACGAACCGATCAGCGCGGGGTTGCCCTCGAACACCGGCAGGGGCGCGTACTGCTGGTAGATATAGCCTTCCTCGCCGTAGGTGCCCGGCGTCTGCGCCGTCAGACCGCCGCCGATCAACGCCACGTTGGCTCCCTCGCGGCCGAACACCGGCTTGCGCACGTAACGCTCGCCCAGCGCCGAATCGGGCGTGTCGTAGGCCGGCAGCAGATTGGGATGGCCGGGGAAGCCTTCCCACAGCAGCGGCAGCAGCGCCTTGTTGGACAGGATCATTTTCCACGCCGGTTCCATGAACGCGGTCGTGTCGGCGAGCACGTGCTGCCCGAATTTCTCGCGCGCCATCCATTCCCACGGATAGAGCTTCGACATCGCCTGGATCGGCATTTCCTGGAGGTCGGTGAAGCGCCGCCCGTTCCAGCCGATGTTCTCGATGGTCAGCGTCTCGGTCTGCAGGCCGGCCTGCACGCAGCAGTCGCGCAGATATTCCGAGGTCGCGAGATCCTCGATCTGCGTTTCGCTGCGGGCGAAATGCACGGTGGCGCCCTTGGGCAGCATCTTCGCGATCGCCGTCCAGCCTGCCACCAGCTTCTCGTGGATGCTGTTGAACTGGTCGGCCTCGGGCAGGACTTCCTTCAGCCAGTACCATTGCACGACGCCGGCTTCGTACAGCGCGGTCGGTGTATCGGCGTTGTACTCCAGCATTTTGGGCGGCCCGTTGCCGTCGAAGGCCAGATCGAAGCGGCCGACAAGGCTTGGATCGCCGCGTCGCCACGTGTCGGCGATGTAGGAACCCCACGCCTCGGGAATCTTGAGCCGCGCCCACAGCTTGTTGTCGATCACGTGCTGCACCGCCTTCATGCAGACGCCGTGCAGATCCGCCGTCGCGGCTTCAAGCACGTCGATCTCGGCGGTCGAGAAATGGTAGCGCGCGTGCTCGATCCAGTAGGGTTTGCCGTCGATGTGATGGAAATCGAATCCGATTTCCTCGACTTTTTTCTGCCAGTCGGGACGGACCAGCGACGTTTCCCGCTTCATCGCCGGTCAGCTCGCGGCCGAGCCGCCGCCATGGGCGGTGCCGGAAGCGCCGAAGCCGCCACGCGCGCTGGTGCCGTCGCCGCCGGTAGCGCCTCCCGGCGTGCCGCCGGAGGTTACCCCGGGGGTCGTGCCGCCGGGATGCGTCGTGACGGTCGAGCCGGCGGGCGCGTCGGGCGAGGAGCGCGGGATCGGGACGAAGTGCGTGCCGCCGCCGGTGCGCGTGGTCGTGGACGTGCCGGTCCCTGGCTGTTGCTCCTCGCCGGGCCGGACCGGTCCGGCCATAGGCGGCCGAAAGAACGGGTTGCCGAACCACAGCAAGGACGGGGTCCCGCGGATGACGCCGCCGGCGGCGGGCGCGCAGGTATAGAGCAGGGCCGCCGCGGCGCCGCCCATCACCAGCAGCTTGATGCCGGTCGACATCCGGCTGCCGCCGGCTCCGCCCGATTGTACCGGATCGCTCATGCCCGCCTCCATGCGGCAAGCCCAGGGATAGTCATCGGCCGGCCCTCAGTAGGTGAGGCAGGCCGCGTTCAGCAGGCCAAATCCGAATGCCAGCGCGCCCGCGAAAATCCCGGCCGAGGCGTGATCGTCCTCGATCTGCTGCTTGAGATTGGGCAGGGCGACGCGGGTCGCGAAGTGGACCAGGATCTGCACCACCAGCGCCACCAGAGCCCACACCACCACGTCGAGCGGACTGACGGAGTGGGCGATAGTGTTGGCGAGCGGCATGCAGAAGCCGATCAGGGAGCCCGAGAAGCTCAGCGCCGCGGCGGTGTTGCCCTTGCGGATCAGTTCCATCTCGCGCCACGGCGTCACCCACACATAGAGGCTCAGGAACGCAATCGTCAGTGCGAAGGCAACCACGACGTAGCGCAGGAAGTTCGGCGCACCCTTGATGAGGCCTTGCAACTCGTCCATCGCACGCTCCAGGTCGGCTTTGTTTCGGAAACATAACACGGCCGCGAAACCGGGGCGAGGGTGCGCTCACCTCCGGCGCACCGCTTGTCGAGGGCCGCCTCGGTCGGGCGATCGGGTTACCCGTGCATCGTCAGGCCGCCCGATACCGAGATCGTCTGGCCGGTGATGAAAGCGGCGTCGTCGCTGGCGAGGAAGCAGACCGCGCCGGGGATGTCCTCGGGATGACCAACGCGCTTCATCGGCACGGCGTTGACCAGCGCGTTGCGGATCTTCTCGCCGGTCGGGCCATCGCCCGCGACGGCGGCCAGCAGCGGCGTGTCGGTCGGACCGGGGCAGACGCAGTTCAGCGTGATGCCCCGCCGCGCGACCTCGCGCGCCACCGTCTTGGTGAAGGCGATGATACCGCCCTTGCAGGCCGAATAGACACCTTCGCCGGAGGAACCGACCCGACCGGCGTCGGAGGAGATGCTGACCACCCGTCCGTGGCCACGCTCGCGCATGCCGCGCAGCACGACATGGGTCATGTTGAGCGGTCCGCGCAGGTTGATGTCGATCACCTTCTCCCAGGATTCCGGAGTGGTATCGACGAAGTTGACCAGCATGTCCCAGCCGGCGTTGTTGACGAGAATGTCGGTGGGTCCGATCTCGCGTTCGAACGACGCGATGGCCGCGGCGACGGTGGCGTACTTCGTGATGTCGCACGCGACGGGCTCGGCGACGCCCTTGCCGGCCCGGCGGATTTCGTCGGCGACCGCCGTGGCACGGGTCAGGTCGATGTCGAACACGCCAACCCGCGCGCCATAGCCCGCGAAGCGCTTGCAGATGGCGCTGCCGATGCCGCCACCGCCGCCGGTGACGATGACGTTCTTGCCTTCGAGGCCGCGCATTTTGGTCTCCCAGTATTTGTTATGTAGTTGAAACACGTGCCGTTTTCATACCTTCCCCCGCTGAAGCGAGGGAAGGTATGAGTTTGAGTGATCGTGTCGTTCCGGTCTTCGATTCACTCGCCGATCAAATCGGCGAGAAAGGCGGGAACACCGGTTTGCGCTTTTCGAGATGCGCGGCGAGGCCTTCCTTCACTTCGGGGCCAAGGAAGCCCAGCATTTCCAGCGCCAGCGAGTTGTCGAACGTCGGTCCCATCATGCGGAACCAGTTGTTCAGGGCGTACTTGGTGAAGCGGATCGCGGTCTGCGCGCCTTCGGCCAGCTTGGTCGCGACCTCGACCGCCTTGGCTTCGAGCTGGTCGTCCTCGACGCACAACGACACCAGACCGATCCGTTCGGCTTCCTCACCGTCGATGGATTCGCACAGCAGCAGATAATACTTGGCCTTGGCCATGCCGCACAGCAGCGGCCAGACGATGCAGGCGTGGTCGCCTGCCGCGACGCCGAGCCGCGTATGGCCGTCGATGATGCGGGCCTTCTTGGACGCGATCGACACGTCGGCCAGCATGCCCGCCACGAGGCCGGCGCCGACGGCCGGTCCGCGCATGGCGCTGACGATCGGCTTGGAGCAGTTGATGACGTTGTAGACGATGTCGCGCGCTTCCTTCCAGACCGAGAGCAGCTGGTTGAAGTCCTTCATGTTTTTTTCGATCAGGTCGAAATCGCCGCCGGCCGAGAACGCCTTGTTGCCGGCGCCCTGGATGATCACCGAATTGACGGTCGTGTCGCCGTCGATGTCGCGCCAGACGTCGACCAGCTCGCGATGCATGATCGAGTCGGTCGCGTTCATCCGCTCGGGCCGGTTCATCGTCACCCGCAGCACGCGCGGATGTGGTCGATCGAACGCCAGTCGCTGATACCGTTTCTGCCATTCCGACATGGATTTCCTCCCTGATGTTGGAGGGAGCCTATCGCGCCGGACGCCGTGGACTCAATGGCGGCTGGCGCCGATACGGCGTCGCGTTTCGCAATTGTCGGCGTGCCGGGCGCTTCAACGGACAACGCACGCCCGGCTCCGGGGCGGGCCGCGTCGAGCCGCGCGTCAGGTTCGCCTGTTGGCCGCCGACCAGCGCTTCGCGCTGGCGAACGCAACGGCTTCCTCGGCCGCGCGCACGAGGGCGCGGGCCTTCTGCACGCTCTCCTGGAACTCCGACTCCGGATCGGAATCGGCCACGACGCCGACGCCGGCCTGGACGTACATCGTCTCGTCCTTGACCAGCGCCGTGCGCAGCATGATGCAGGTGTCCATCGTGCCGTTGGCGGCGAAGTAGCCGGCCGCACCACCGTAGATGCCGCGCCGGACGGGCTCCAGGTCGTCGATGATCTCCATCGCGCGTACCTTGGGGGCGCCCGACAGGGTGCCAGCGGGGAAACCCGCCGCGAGGGCGTCGACGGCGTCCATGCCCTCGGCCAGCTTGCCCTCGACGTGGCTGCTGATGTGCTGGACGTGGCTGTACTTCTCGATGGTGAATTGCTGCAGGACCTTCACGCTGCCAAGGGCGGCGACCCGTCCGACGTCGTTGCGTGCCAGATCGAGCAGCATCAGATGCTCGGCGCGTTCCTTGGGGTCGGCCAACAATTGTTCGGCCAGCCGCTTGTCTTCCTCCGGCGTGGCGCCGCGCCGGATGGTTCCCGCCAGCGGCCGGATGGTCACCGTGCCATCGCGCAGGCGAACGAGGATCTCGGGACTGGAGCCGACGATCTGGAAGTCGCCGTAGTCGAAAAAGATCAGGAACGGCGAGGGGTTGATGCGCCGCAGCGCCCGGTACAGCGACAGCGGCGGCAACTTGAAGGGCAACGAGAAGCGCTGCGAGGGCACGACCTGGAACACGTCGCCTGCCCGCACATACTCCTTGCAGGTCTCGACCATGTCGAGGAACGCCTGCTTGGGCATGTTGGCTTCCGGCGGCGGCAGCGAATCGATGGCCGCCATGTCGTCGGAAGTGCGGGGCAAGGTGCGTTCGAAGTCCGCGGTCACGTCGGCCAGCCGCTCGCCGGCTTGTTCGTAGGCCGCCGCCGCCGACAGGCCCGCGCGCGGCCAGACGGGGGTGACGACGGTAACGGAATCCTCGACCCGGTCGAAGATGCAGACGATGGTCGGCCGCGACAGCACCGCGTCGGGGATGCCGATCGGATCGGGATTGGCGTCGGGAACCCTGGGTTCCATCAGCCGCACCATGTCGTAGCCAAGATAGCCGAACAGGCCCGAGGCCATCGGGGGAAGTCCCGCCGGCATGTCGATGCGGCTCTCGGCAATCAGGGCGCGCAGGCTGTCGAGCGCGTGGCCCTCGTGCGGGTGGAACGCGTCGGGCGACGTGCGCGCCTCGCGATTGATCTCGACCGCGCCGCGCCGACAGCGCCAGACGAGGTCGGGCTTGAAGCCGATGATCGAGTAGCGGCCAAGCGTCGTGCCGCCCTCCACCGACTCCAGCAGGAACGAATGCGGTCGCCCGTCGGCCAGTTTCAGATAGGCCGAGACCGGGGTTTCGAGATCGGCCACCAGCTTGGTCCAGACGAGGCCAGGCTGACCCGAATCGTAGCGTTTCGCGAAGTCGTCGTAGGCGGGAAGGATGGTCATGGCGGGACTTTCGGGATCGGCGCCGGAACGGTCGGAGGCATCGCGGGAAATCGGCCCATCGGACCGCTTCGCTTCGTCTCCGCCGCCGCGCTCAACTGTTTCGAGACGGGGCGAGCGAGAACGCGGCGGTGCGCCGCCATCGCGCGGTCGCAGCTTCCCCGGCCGGTCTCGCGGAGTCGAACGTCGAGGTGTCGAGGCGCGCGATGCGAAGGGTTCCGCTCCGGGCGATTGTCACGCTTTCCGCCGCCAACGGCGCGAAGACATCCACGCATCTCGACCCGCGACGAGAAAATTCCGCGTCGGAGCGACGTCTTCCCTTCCCCCGCCAGCGGGGGAAGGGAAGGAACGCTCGCGGTATGGACACTTTGCGGATGCGCGCGTGGTCGCCGACATGTGTCGGCACCCAGGCGCCGTCGGCGGGGAAAGGTACGAGCGTTGATCGATTTCAGCATCCCGTGTTTCCCACGAGCAGACCTCGCGGAGCTGGTTCGCGCCGATGCCAGTGTCCTGGAGAGCCAACCGGAAGTCGACGGACGCGAGCCTCGGACGACGTTCACGGCGAGCGTGAACGCGTCCATGCGGTATTCCCGGGTTGGAAGAGAAGACGTCGTCGCGCACGACCATGCTCCGCCTCCCGCCCGGCCCTACTGCTCGGTGCCGGCGCGGAACACTTGCGCCAGCACGGCGGGGTCGCGCGTCACGCCGTAGCGCTTCTGCAGGACCGCGACGTAGAGCGACAGCACGTCGGTGCCGATGGCCGCGTCGAGTTCCTTGCCCAGCTTTTGCGTTTCCGTTGCGTCCGGCTCGGCCGCGAGCACGTCCTTCAGACGGATCACCGTGGCGCCGCCGTCGGAGGGCACGGAGATCGCCGCGCCCGGCTTGAGTTCGAACAGCTTCACGACGGCGGCCGGGCTCAGGCCGGCGGCTTCGTCGCGCTCGTTGCGCATGACGGGCTTGCTTTGGCGCACGTCGAGCTTGCTGGCCGCCGCCAGGGTGGCGAGATCGGTGACGGCGCCGATCTTGTCGGCGATGTCCTTGGCGCGGGCTTCCGTCGCCTTGCGGCGCTCGGCCTCGGTCCAGCCCACCGTCGCCTCGCCCCTGACCTTGTCGAGCGGCTGAACAAAAGCAGCCGTCACCTTGTCGACGTGGACGGCGAGGAAGGCACCGGTCTTGACCTCGACCACCGCGCTCGTCTTGCCTTCGCCGACGCTCCACGCGCTGCGCAGCAGATCGGCCGTGGCGTCGTCGGCAGCGACCGCGGGGCTGTTGCGCGGATCGGCGCCCTTGCTGTCGATGTCGACCGCCTTCTGGACCTTCAGCTTGAGTGCCTCGGCGGCGGCGGCCAACGTGTCGGCCTTGCCGAGTTCGCGGTCGAATTCGTTCACCAGCCGGCCCAGCACCTCGCCGACCAGCTCTTTGCGCAGATCGGCCTCGATCGTGGCCTTCATCGCCTCGAATGTCGGTTCCTCGCCGGGTTCGATCTTTTTCACCCGCACCACGTGCCAGCCGAACGGCGTCTTGACCGGCGGCACGAGGCCCGCGGCGGTGATCGAAAACGCCGGTTCGGCCAGCTGTGGCGGCAGTTCCTTCTTCTCGACCGTACCGACCGCAACGATGGCGCCATCGCGCGCGAGAACCTCCTTCGCCGCCTCCTCGAGCGATTTGCCGGCGGCGACGGCCGCGGCGATGGCTTTCGCCTTGTCTTCCTCGGGCACCAGGACCTGGTCGATCTCGCGCTTCTCCGCCTTCGAATACTGGGCGCGGCGCTCCTCGAACGTCTTGCGCACGAGGTCTTCGGTGATCTGGACCCGGTCCATCACGTCGGCGGGGTGCACCAGCACGTAGGAGATCGAGCGTCGCTCGGGCAGCTGGTAGCGGTTCTTGTTGGCGTCGTAGAAGGCCTTGATCTGCTCCTCGGTCGGCGGCGCCGGCTCGGGCATCTTGCCGATTTCGAGCGTCACCGTCTCGGCGATCCGCTTTTCGCGTCGGAAGCGGAAGAGGGCGTCGCGCAGCGGCGCCGGCGTGCTGACGACCGGCGAGATGGCACCAATCAGCTGGCCGATCGCGATCTCGCGGCGCTTCTCGGTCAGGTACATGGCCTCGCTGACGCGCATCTGCTGGAGGGCGCCGCGAAAGCGGTTGGCGTTGAAGGTACCCTCGGCCTGGAACATCGGGTCGCGGCCGATCGCCTGGCGCAGCATCTCGTCGGACACCACGATTCCGGCGTCGGCGACCGCCTTGTCGACCAGGGCACGCTGTTCGAGGCGTTGCAGCGCCTGTTCGTGCATGCGCAATGCAAGGGCGATTTCCCTACTGATTCCAGCGCCGTAGGCCTCGCGCGCGCGCTCGAAATCGCGCTCGAAGGCCTCGCGCAGTTCGCGGCCCTTGATCTGGGTGCCGCCGAATTCGAACGGCCCGACTTTGGTGCCGCCGATCCGGGCGACGACGGCGTCCGCGCCCGCCATCCGCAGAGCGGAACTGACTCCGGAGATATCGCCCAGCACGAAGGCCACCAGAATGATGGTCAGCAGCGTTGCCAGGATGATCGAGGCGGCGACTTTGCGAAATCTGTTCATGCGAGGTCCGAGGGCCCGCGCGGCGCGCGAGCGAAACAAGCGGCATGACTAGCACCGCCGGCTTGGACCCGGCAACGGCAAAAACCACGTCGATTCAAGGCTTTCGGCCATTTCGACGGGGGCGCTGGTTGACGGAAGGAAGCCGCGTGTTACAGAGGCCCCGCACTCATTCCAAAACAGGCGTCCATCATGCCCTTTCGTCGCGTCCTGATCGCCGGCAACTGGAAAATGAACATGAGCCGGGCCGCGGCGGCCGACCTGGTCGCCGCACTCCGGGCCGCCAATGTCGCGGGCCCCGAATTGCTCGTTTGCCCGCCGGCGGTCCTGATTCCGGCGGTGGTCGAGGCCGCCAAAGGCTCCACGCTCGGCGTCGGTGGCCAGGATTGCCACGCCAACCCCGGCGGCGCCCACACCGGCGACATTGCAGCCGAAATGCTGGCCGATGCCGGCGCGGGCTGGGTCATCGTCGGGCACTCCGAGCGCCGCACCGACCACGCCGAGACCGACGCCGTCGTGAACGCCAAGGCCCGCGCCGCCTGGCGTGCCGGCCTCAAGGCCGTGATCTGCGTCGGCGAGACGCTGGCCGAACGACAGGCTGGCCAGACGCTCGCGGTGCTGACCCGCCAGACCTCCGCCAGCGTGCCCGACGGGGCAAATGCCGCCAATACCGTCCTAGCCTACGAACCGGTCTGGGCGATCGGCTCGGGCCTGACGCCGACCAATGCCGAAATCGCCGCCGCGCACGCCCACCTGCGCGCCGAACTGCGCAAGCGGACCGGCGAGGCCGACGGCGTCCGGCTGCTCTACGGCGGCTCGGTCAAGCCTTCGAACGCAGCGGAAATCCTCGCCATTCCGGATGTCGACGGCGCGCTGGTCGGCGGTGCCAGCCTGAAGGCCGCCGATTTCCTCGGTATCGCCGCCGCGGCGCCGGCCCGGGCCTGACCGGCCGCGACGCCAACCCGCTGGCGTCGCCGCGCCGGAGCGACTAGAACCGCGCCCAACATTGCAACACCGGCCGGGCCATTCCCGCGCCGTCCTCGGGTGAACCGGCATGCAGGCCATATCCAACGTCATTCTGGCGATCCACGTCGTGATCGCGATCACTCTCGTGGCGACCGTCCTGCTCCAGAAGAGCGAAGGCGGCGGCCTGGGCATGGGCAGCCGGGGCGGCGACGGCATCATGTCGACCCGCGGGCAGGCCAATCTGCTGACGCGCACGACGGCGATCCTTGCCGGCACGTTCTTCGCGACCAGCATCGCGCTCGCCATCCTGGCCGGCAGCCACACCAAGCCGCGCTCGCTGGTCGACGGCGTGACCACGCCGCCCGGCGCCGCGGCGCCGGCCGTGCCGGCGGCTCCGGCAGCGCCCGCCGCGCCCACCCGCTAGCAAGCGGCGCCGAAGACCGGTGCCGTCGTCGCCGGACAATCTGGTCGAGCCGGTTTTCTACACCGGTCCACGCCACGGGAGCGTGGCCGGGCGCTCCCATTCGTAGTAGGTGGAAGGTCCATGGCACGCTTTATCTTCATTACGGGCGGCGTGGTTTCTTCCCTGGGCAAGGGGCTTTCGTCGGCGGCGCTCGGCGCGTTGCTGCAGGCCCGTGGCTACAAGGTGCGGCTGCGCAAGCTCGACCCCTACCTCAACGTCGATCCCGGCACGATGAGCCCTTACCAGCATGGCGAGGTGTTCGTGACCGACGACGGGGCGGAGACCGACCTCGACCTCGGTCATTACGAGCGTTTCACCGGCGTCGATGCCCGTCAGACCGACAACATCACGACCGGCCGCATCTATTCCAACGTGATCGCGCGCGAGCGCCGCGGCGACTATCTCGGCGCCACCATCCAGGTCATTCCGCACGTCACCGACGCCATCAAGGAATTCGTGCTGGCCGAAACCGACGACCAGGATTTCGTGCTGGTCGAGATCGGCGGCACGGTCGGCGACATCGAGGGCCTGCCGTTCCTCGAAGCCATCCGCCAGCTCGGCAACGAACTGGGCTCCGAGCGGACCATGTTCATCCATCTGACCTTGTTGCCGTGGGTGCCCACCGCGGGTGAACTGAAGACCAAACCCACCCAGCACTCGGTCAAGGAACTGCTCAGCGTCGGCATTCAGCCCGACCTGCTGCTGTGTCGCAGCGACCGGCCGATCCCCGCCAACGAGCGCCGCAAGATCGCGCTGTTCTGCAACGTGCAGCCGGCCCGCGTGATCGAGGGGCTCGACGTCGACACGATCTACCAGGTGCCGATCGCCTATCACGAGCAGGGGTTCGATCGCGAAGTCTGCCGCTATTTCGGCCTGCCGGTCGACAAGGAGCCGACACTCGATCAATGGCGCGGCATCGTGCGCACCGCGCGCGAGCCCGAGGGCAAGGTCAGCATCGCCGTCGTCGGCAAATACACCGGTCTGCTCGACGCCTACAAATCGCTGTCCGAGGCGTTGGTCCATGGCGGTATCGCCAACAACGTCAAGGTCGAGATGGAGTGGATCGACTCCGAAATCTTCGAGCGCGAGGACGCGGTGCTCCATCTCGAGCACGTCCACGGCATTCTCGTGCCGGGCGGCTTCGGCGAGCGGGGCGCGGAAGGCAAGATCCAGGCTGCCCGCTTCGCGCGCGAACGCAAGGTGCCCTATTTCGGCATCTGCTTCGGCATGCAGATGGCGGTGATCGAGGTGGCGCGCAATCTGGTCGGCATCGGCAACGCCTCGTCGAGCGAGTTCGGCCCGACCGCGGAACCGCTCGTCGGTCTGCTGACGGAATGGGTGAAGGGCAACGCGCTGGAGCGACGCAACGCGGCCGACGACATGGGCGGCACCATGCGTCTGGGCGCCTACGAGGCGCGTCTCGAGCCCGGCACGCGCGTGCATGCGATCTACGGCGCCGACCGGATCAGCGAGCGGCACCGGCACCGCTACGAAGTGAACACCGACTACAAGGACCGGCTCGAAAAGGTCGGCCTCAAGTTCTCCGGCATGTCGCCCGACGGCGTTCTGCCCGAGATCGTCGAGATCCCGGGCCACCCGTGGTTCATCGGCGTCCAGTACCACCCCGAACTCAAGTCCCGCCCGCTGAACCCGCATCCGCTGTTCAGGTCGTTCATCGAGGCCGCCAAGACGCAGAGCCGGCTGGTCTGACCAGCCGCCACGGCGGATCCGTCCGGGTCTATCGGACCTCGGCCGGTCGTGTTGCGAGCAGGGGCTCCGGAATCGGCGAGAATGGTCCGCGGACCTGGATGTCGTCGGGATCGTCGCGATTGCACTTTTCGCTGGAGCGCTTCCAGCACGGCGTCTGCGCCGCCACCGCGCCTTAGCAGTACTGGCAATACTCCATGCGTTCGCGAACACACTTCGACGCGCCGACCGTACAGGCGGCGAAGCCGGTGGCCGGAAAGGCAAGCACGACAAGAGCGGCGACCAGAACATGACGCATGGCGATTCCCCCCGAACAAGAACAACCCATAGCCAGCGTTTACGATACTAGTCGCTATTTTTCGGGTTGACCAGCCCTCCGGAAATGCCCGTTCAGCAGGGCTCGCTCGGCCTGCGACCGCGGCGTCGACGGCGCCGACGCGTGCTCGCCGCGACGATAGTCCGATCCGCGACGGCATCGAGGGAGGGGCGTTCGCTTGCGTCCCCCCGACGCGCTGGCTAAAACCCGCGCGCCTTCGCAAGCGACCTTCGGGAGTAGGGACATGAGCGCCATCGTCGACATTCGCGGCCGGGAGATTCTGGACAGCCGCGGCAATCCGACCGTCGAGGTCGAGGTCGACCTGGAAAGCGGCGCCACCGGCCGCGCGTCGGTTCCCTCCGGCGCCTCGACCGGGGCCCACGAGGCGGCCGAACTGCGCGACGGCGACAAGAGCCGCTACGGCGGCAAGGGCGTGCTCAACGCGGTCGCCAACGTCGATGGCGAGTTGCTCGACCTGCTGGGTGGTCTGGAGGCCGACGACCAGATCAAGCTCGATCGCGCCATGATCGCGCTCGACGGCACGCCCAACAAGAGCCGACTCGGCGCCAACGCCATCCTCGGCGTCAGTCTCGCCATCGCCAAGGCCGCGGCGATGGAGTCCGGCTTGCCGCTCTATCGCTATGTCGGCGGCAGCCACGCCAACACGCTGCCGGTGCCGATGATGAACATCATCAACGGCGGCGCCCACGCCGACAATCCCATCGACATCCAGGAATTCATGATCATGCCGGTGAAGGCGCCGTCCTTCGCCGAGGCGCTGCGCATGGGTGCCGAGACCTTCCACGCGCTGAAGAGGCAACTCAAGGACGCCGGCCACAACACCAACGTTGGCGACGAGGGCGGTTTCGCGCCCGACCTGAAATCGGCCGACGAGGCGCTGGCCTTCGTGGTGAAAGCAATCGAGGCGGCCGGCTACCGGCCGGGCGAGGACATCGTGCTGGCGCTCGATCCAGCCTCGACCGAGTACCACAAGGGCGGCAAGTACGTGATGGAGGGCGAGGGCAAGACCTTCGATTCCGCTGGCATGGTCGACTACCTCGCCGATCTCTGCGCCCGCTATCCGATCGTGTCGATCGAGGACGGCATGGCCGAGGACGACTGGGACGGCTGGAAACTGCTCACCGCGCGGGTCGGAAAGACCGTGCAACTGGTCGGCGACGACCTGTTCGTGACCAACCCGGCGCGTCTGTCGCGCGGAATCAGGACCGGCGCCGCCAATGCCATTCTGATCAAGGTCAACCAGATCGGCACGCTGACCGAGACGATGCAGGCGGTTTCGATGGCGCAACGGGCCTCGTACGGCGTGGTGATGTCGCATCGTTCGGGCGAAACCGAGGACTCGACCATCGCCGACCTCGCCGTGGCGACCAACTGCGGCCAGATCAAGACCGGTTCGCTGTCGCGCTCCGACCGTATGGCGAAATACAACCAGCTGCTGCGCATCGAGTCGGAGCTGGGCGCCCAGGCCGTCTATGCCGGCGTGTCCATTCTGCGCGGTCGCTGTTGAGCCCCTGCGCGAGCGGATCAGGCTGAGGGTCTTAGTCCCTCAATTTGCCCGTATTTTCGTTGCGTGATCCCGGACCGCGTGGCAAGGTTGCCACCGGTCCATCATGCCCTTTCGCTTCCGCCAACTCCTCACCCCGCTCGTCTTCGCCCTGGTGTTCGGCTACTTCGGCCACCACCTCATGAATGGCGACCGCGGCGTGCTGGCGTTGTTGCAGCTGCGCAAGGAAGTCGAGCGCGCCGAGGCGACGTTGGCCGAGACCGACGCGACGCGAAAGCTGTGGGAACGCCGGGTCGCCAACCTGCGCAACCAGAGCCTCGATCCCGACACGATCGACGAACGGGCCCGCGCCCTGCTGCACGTTGCCTGGCCCGACGACGTGATCGTGTTCCTGCCGACTCGCTGAACGAGGCGTCATCGTTGGCGGCGGATTTCCGTCGCGATGGAACTTTGTTTCCGGCGCTGGCTGGTGCGCCGCAACTTTTCGCACCGCAGCGAAAACATCCGCGTCGGCGCAAGAGTTTTTCCTCGCAACATCAACGCGCTTTGCCCAATCTTGCGCTACGGAGCAGGATCGTCCGGACGCCTCGTGTCCGCCAGGGAGTTGCCGATGGCCAAAGCCGCCGCGAAGCCGAAAGCCGCCGCCGTCCCGAAATCCACGCCGCCCGCCGGCGACAACAGCGCCACGCCGGCGGAACTCCGGAAGTACTACCGCGACATGCTGATGATCCGCCGCTTCGAGGAGCGCGCCGGACAGCTCTACGGCATGGGTCTGATCGGTGGCTTCTGCCATCTGTATATCGGCCAGGAAGCTGTCGTCACCGGCATGCAGGCGACCATCGACAGTTCGCGCGATGCCGTCGTCACCAGCTATCGCGATCACGGCCACATGCTGGCCTGCGGCATGGATCCGCGCGGCGTGATGGCGGAACTCACGGGGCGCGCCGGCGGCTATTCGCGCGGCAAGGGCGGTTCCATGCACATGTTCTCCAAGGAGCGGAACTTCTACGGCGGTCACGGCATCGTCGGCGCCCAGGTGCCGATCGGCACCGGCCTCGGATTCGCGCACAAATATCGCGGCAACGGCGACGTCTCGCTGACCTATTTCGGCGACGGCAGCGCCAACCAGGGCCAGGTGTACGAAGCCATGAACATGGCCGCCCTGTGGAAGCTGCCGGTGATCTACATCATCGAGAACAACAAGTACGGCATGGGCACCTCGGTCGAGCGCGCCTCCGCCGTCACCGATCTCTACAAGCACGGCGAAGCCTTCGGCATCCCCGGCGAACAGGTCGATGGCATGGACGTGCTGGCGGTCAAGGCGGTCGGCGAGAAGGCCGTCGCGCACGCCCGCGCCGGCAACGGCCCCTATGTGCTAGAGATGCTGACCTATCGCTATCGCGGCCACTCCATGAGCGATCCCGGCAAGTACCGCTCCAAGGAAGAGGTCGAGAAGATGCGCACCGAACGCGATCCGATCGAACGCCTGAAGAAGCGCCTGATCGAGTCGCGCGCCATCGACGAGGCTGGCCTCAAGGCGATGGATGCGGACGTGCGCAAGATCGTCGCCGACGCCGCGGAATTCGCAATCCACAGTCCCGAGCCCGATCCGGCGGAGCTGTGGACCGACATCCTCGTCGAGCCCACGCACGCCTGAGCCGCGTCGCTTCCGTCCCCGATCTTGGGTAGAAAATCATGGCCATCGATATCCTGATGCCGGCGCTGTCGCCGACGATGACAGAAGGCAAACTCGCGAAGTGGCACGTGAAGGAGGGGGACCGAATTACGTCAGGCATGGTCATCTGCGAGATCGAAACCGACAAGGCGACGATGGAGGTCGAGGCGGTCGACGAGGGCGTGATGGGCAGGATCCTGATCGAGGAGGGCGCCGAGGGCGTCCAGGTCAACACCACCATCGCAGTGCTGGTCGAGGAGGGCGAGGCGGTGCCCGCCGCGGTGTCGGTGCCGTCGGCCGCCGCCGCGTTGGTGGCGCCGGCCCCCGCTGCAAGCGCGCCACGCCTGGCGGCGCCCGCTGTTGTCACGCAGGCCGCCCCGCCGCCGGCCGAGCCGGAATGGACCGGTCCGACCACGAAGATCACCGTTCGCGAGGCGCTGCGCGACGCGATGGCCGAGGAAATGCGGCGCGACGCCAACGTGTTCCTGATGGGCGAGGAGGTCGGGCAGTACCAGGGCGCCTACAAGGTCAGCCAGGGCCTGCTCGATGAGTTCGGCGCCAAGCGCGTGATCGACACGCCGATCACCGAGCATGGCTTCGCCGGCCTCGGCGTCGGCGCGGCTTTCGCCGGGCTGAAGCCGATCGTCGAGTTCATGACCTTCAATTTTTCCATGCAGGCGATCGACCACATCATCAATTCGGCCGCCAAGACGCTCTACATGGCCGGCGGCCAGATGGGTTGTCCGATCGTCTTCCGCGGCCCCAATGGCGCCGCGTCGCGCGTCGGCGCCCAGCATTCACAATGCTATGCCAGCTGGTATGCCCATTGCCCCGGTCTCAAGGTTGTCGCGCCGTGGAGCGCGGCCGACGCCAAGGGCCTGCTGAAGGCAGCGATCCGCGATCCCAATCCGGTGATCTTTCTCGAAAACGAGATCATGTACGGCCAGAGCTTCGAGGTGCCGGAGGACGATGATTTCGTGCTGCCGATCGGGCGCGCGAAAATCGAACGTCCCGGCAAGCACGTCACCATCACCGCCTTCTCGCTGATGGTCGGCAAGGCGCTGGCGGCGGCCGAGGAACTGGCCAAGGACGGCATCGAGGCCGAAGTCATCAACCTCCGGACCCTCCGGCCGCTCGATACCGACACCATCGTCGAGTCGGTCAAGCGCACCAGCCGGCTGGTGTCGGTCGAGGAGGGCTGGCCCTTCGCCGGCATCGGTTCGGAACTGGCCGCGCTGATGATGGAGAAGGCGTTCGACTGGCTCGACGCGCCGGTCAAGCGGGTGCATGGCGCCGACGTGCCGCTGCCCTATGCCGCCAATCTCGAAAAGCTCGCCTTGCCGCAGACCGCCGACATCGTCGCGGCGGCCAAAGCCGTCTGCAACCGCTGACGCCGAACGGAGGAGTCACCCATGGCAATCGACATCCTCATGCCGGCGCTGTCGCCGACCATGACCGAAGGCAAGCTCGCGAAGTGGCACGTCGCCGAAGGCGACAAGGTCACCTCCGGGACCGTGATCTGCGAGATCGAAACCGACAAGGCGACGATGGAAGTCGAGGCGGTCGACGATGGTATCGTCGGCAAGCTCCTGATCGCCGAGGGTACGGAGGGCGTCGCGGTCAACACGCCCATCGCCGTGCTGCTGGAGGAGGGCGAGAGCGCCTCGGTTTTGGCGGGACGTGCGTCAACGGCGCCAACCGCTCTTCCTCCCTCCCCGCCCGTGGGGGAGGGCCGGGGAGAGGGGGCTTCACCCGCGACGCCGGCCTCCGTGGCACCGCCCCCCACCCCAACCCTCCCCCACAAGGGGGGAGGGGGCCATGAAGGCGGTTCGCCGGTAGCGGCGGCTGTCGCGCCGTCGACAGGTCGCGTATTCGCCTCGCCGCTCGCCCGTCGCGTCGCCGCCGACGCCGGTGTCGACCTTGCCCGCGTGACCGGCTCCGGACCGAACGGGCGCATTGTGCGTGCCGACGTCGATGCCGCCGCCAAAGCCGGAACCGCAAAACCCGTCGCCGCGCCCATGGCCCCGAAGGCCCCGGCGTCCGCACCGAAACCGGCATCCCCGGCGCAACCGCAATTCGTCGTGCCGGGCGAGGCCACGACCAGCATTCCGCACACCGCGATCCGCAAGGTGATCGCCCGGCGCATGTCCGAGTCGAAGCAGACGGTGCCGCACTTCTATCTCACGGTCGACTACGAGATCGACACGCTGCTGGCGGCGCGCGCCGCGATCAACGCGGTGGCCGAGAAGGGCAAGGGCACCAAGGTCTCGGTCAACGACATGGTGATCAAGGCCTGCGCCATGGCGCTGCGCGACCATCCCGACGTCAACGCCTCGTGGAGCGAGGCGGCGATGATCCGCTACAACACGGTCGACATCGCCGTCGCCGTCGCCACCGACCGGGGCCTCGTGACGCCGATCGTGCGCAACGCCGACCTCAAGGGGCTCGGCCGCATCGCCGCCGACATGAAGGACCTCGCCGCCCGCGCCCGCGAGGGCAAGCTGAAGCTCGACGAGTTCCAGGGCGGCGGCTTCACGATCTCCAATCTCGGCATGTTCGGCGTGAAGGACTTCCTCGCCATCATCAACCCGCCGCAGTCCGCCATTCTCGCCGTCGGCGCCGGCGAGGAGCGCGTCGTGGTGCGCGGCGGCCAGATGGTGATCAGAAACATCATGTCCTGCTCGCTGTCGGTCGATCACAGGGTCGTCGACGGGGCGCTCGGCGCGCAGTTCCTCCAGACGCTCAAGGGCTACGTCGAACAGCCCGCGACGATGTTGCTGTAGGGCGCGACGATGCAGTTGCTGCTGCGTTGGGTAGTCGCACAAGCCTTCGGCTTTCTCGGCTTCTTCTTCGGCGGCATCCGCGACGGCTATCGGTCGGCGGAGAAGGTCGCGTTCGGATGGGACACGACCATCCTGTTTGCCGACAAGCTGTTCTGGTTCGGCATCACGACGAGTGGTTTCGCCGTTTTCGATTTCGTTCGCCGGGCGTCGAGCGCGAGCGAGCAGCGGCGATGCACCGGACCGGCTTTCGCGTGGCTGATGACTTTCAACGCCTTGCTCCTGTGCTTTTTCGCCCTATCTTACGGAATGGTGCTGATGGCAGACACGAAGACGGTGGTGGATCGCGTATCGCTACCTCTGGTCAACGGCTACGGAGTCGTTCTCGTCGCCAGCGTCGCGACGTCTCTGGTGTATGTCTTGAGCATCGATCTCCAGCGCTGACGGGAGGCGCTTCCATGACACTCACGACCATCGTCAATCTGTCGATGTGGCTGGTCGGTCTGGCGGGCATCGCCGTCGCGGTCGTCCAGGCCGCCCGTCTGTTCGCCGGCTCCCGTGGCGGAGCAGCCGCCATCTTCGAGGGGCCGCGCCATCGGCTGGCCGTCGAGGACGGCAGTCTCTGCATGCGGGTCAATCTCGAGCGCGACGGAGGCCCGTCTGAATTCGAACAACTACTGACGGCACTCGACAGGCGGGCGGCCGAGCACCGAACCGCGGCTCTTTCCGGCCTCCGCGACGAAATCGACGTGCTCAAGCGCGGAGAGAGCCGTCTGGACTCAATCATGAAAAGCGCGACCAACATGAAAAGCACCGACAAAGCGCCCGTGACCGCCAATGGCTGACACCTCCTTCGATCTGATCGTCGTCGGCGCCGGCCCCGGTGGCTACGTGGCGGCGATCCGGGCCGCGCAGCTGGGGCTGAAGACCGCCATCGTCGAGCGCGAGCATCTCGGCGGCATCTGCCTCAACTGGGGCTGTATTCCGACCAAGGCGTTGCTGCGCTCGGCCGAGGTGTATCACCTCGCCAAGCATGCCGATGCGTTCGGCCTGTCGGTGACGGGCGTTTCGTTCGATCCGAAGAAGGTGGTGGACCGGTCGCGCAAGGTGGCGACCCAGCTCAGCAACGGCGTCAAGTTCCTGCTGAAGAAGAACAAGGTCGTCGTGTTCGACGGCGCGGCGAAGCTCGACGGCGTCGCCGCGGCCTTGCGCAAGCTCGCGGTGACGGCGAAGGACGGCAAGGTTACGGCGCTGACCGCCAAGAACGTCATTCTCGCCACCGGCGCGCGGGCGCGACAGCTGCCCGGCATCGAGGTCGACAGCAAGCTGGTGTGGTCCTACCGCGAGGCGATGGTGCCCGATGCGATCCCGAAATCGCTGCTGGTGATCGGATCGGGCGCCATCGGCATCGAGTTCGCGAGTTTCTACCGCACCTTCGGCGCCGAGGTGACGGTGGTCGAGGTGATGGACCGCGTGTTGCCGGTCGAGGACGAGGAGATTTCGGCTCTCGCGCGCAAGGCGTTCGAGAAGCAGGGCATGAAGATCCTGACCGGCGCCACGGTGAAGGGGCTGAAGAAGGCCGCCAATTCCGTGACCGTGACGGTCGAGAGCGGCGGCAAGAGCCAGGATATCGTGGTCGAGCGCGTGATCTCGGCGGTCGGCATCGTCGGCAACGTCGAAGGGCTCGGCCTCGAAGGCACCAAGGTCAAGGTCGACCGCACCCACGTGACCACTGACGGCTGGGGCTTCACCGGCGAGCCGGGCATCTACGCCATCGGCGACCTCACCGGTCCGCCGTGGCTCGCCCACAAGGCCAGCCACGAGGGCGTGCTGGTGGTCGAGAAGATCGCCGGCGTGAAGGGCCTGCATCCGTTCGAGACCGGCAACATCCCAGGCTGCACCTACTGCCATCCCCAGGTCGCCAGCGTCGGGCTGACCGAGAAGGCCGCCATCGCCAAAGGCCACCAGGTCAAGGTCGGCCGCTTTCCTTTCATGGGCAACGGCAAGGCCATCGCGCTGGGCGAGCCCGAAGGGCTGGTGAAGACGGTGTTCGACGCGAAAACCGGCGAATTGCTGGGCGCCCACATGATCGGCGCCGAGGTCACCGAACTGATCCAAGGCTACGCCATCGCCCGCACGCTCGAAAGCACCGAGGCGGAGCTGATGCAAACCGTGTTCCCGCATCCGACCTTGTCGGAAATGATGCACGAGTCGGTGCTCGACGCCTATGGCCGCGTCATCCATATCTGACACGGGCGCAGGCGGCGCGAGGAGCGGAACGATGCGCAGCGACCGGGAAATCCTCGACTTCATCGTCGCCTCGCTGAAGGCGCCCGACGTCGCGCGCGCCCGCGAGGCCGCCCGCCTGCAGGCCGAGAGCGAGCACAAGAAAGTCTTCTATGCCGCGGCACACGCCGTCTACACGCACGTGATCGGCCCCGGCATGGCCCGCATGGCCGCCCTCGTGGCGCAAGCCCGCCTGCGCGCCTCGTTCGCCGATACCGGCGATTTCTACCTGCCGACCCAGACCGACCCGACCATGGTCGCCAAGTTCGCCATGCCGATGGGCGGCAAGAAGACGGCGTTGCCGCTCTGCGTCTCCTTCAAGGCGTCCTTTCCGACCGGCCTGCTGGTCTATTACAGCGACCCCGACAAGGGTCAGGCCGAGGCGGTCGGCGAGGTCGAGGAAGTCCCGCTCGAAGCCGCCACCGCCGAGCTGATCGAGGACCGGCTGCTGATGGTGGTCGCGAACCACCTGCACGAATTGTGAGCGCGTGCGACCTGTCGCGGTCTTGACGGGCCGGCATCCGAAGGCCACCTAACCGCCATGGACCAGCCGCTCCCCGCCGCCGCCGACAAGCCCGTGCTCGCGCGCGCCGAACGCCATCCCGAGAAGGCGCACCGGCCCGACAACGCGGTGGCGCGCAAACCGGCCTGGATCAGGGTCAAGGCGCCCAATTCGCCCGAGTATGCCGAGACCAAACGGCTGGTGCGCGAATTCGGCCTCAGCACGGTGTGCGAGGAGGCGGCCTGCCCCAACATCGGCGAATGCTGGAAGAGCAAGCACGCCACCTTCATGATCATGGGCGACACCTGCACGCGCGCCTGCGCCTTCTGCAACGTCCGCACCGGCCTGCCCGGCGCGCTCAACCCGCACGAGCCCGGCAATGTCGGCGCCGCGGTTGCCAGGCTCGGCCTGCGCCACGTCGTGATCACCTCCGTCGACCGCGACGATCTGGCCGACGGCGGGGCAGCCCATTTCGCCGCCGTCGTGGCGGCCATCCACGCCACGGCACCCGGCGTCACGGTCGAAATCCTGACGCCCGATTTCCTGCGCAAGCCCGGCGCGGTCGAGACCGTGCTGGCGGCAGGGCCCGACGTGTTCAACCACAATCTGGAGACCGTGCCGCGGCTCTATCCGACCATCCGTCCCGGCGCGCGCTACTTCGCCTCGCTGCGGCTGCTGGCGCGGATCAAGGAGATCGATCCGGCGCAGTTCACCAAGTCCGGCCTGATGGTGGGGCTGGGCGAATCATGGGGCGAGATGCTCCAGGTGATGGACGATCTGCGCGCCGCCGAGGTCGATTTTCTCACTGTCGGCCAGTATCTCCAGCCGACCCCGAAGCACGCCCCGGTCGACCGCTTCTGGACACCGGAGGAATTCGCCAAACTCGCCGACGCCGCGCGCGCCAAGGGTTTCCTGATGGTCTCCGCCTCGCCGCTGACCCGCTCCAGCTACCACGCCGGCGACGATTTCGCGGCCCTGCGCGCGGCCCGGCTGGCGAAGCTCGCCGGCGCCGACGCGCGCGCGTAGGGCGTCGTACAGGCGTCGGACCATGTCGGAAGCAATGATCGTCTTTTTTGATTCCGATCGGGAATCTTCCCTTCCCCCGCCAGCGGGGGAAGGTGCCCGAAGGGCGGAAGGGGGTGGTTCGCGGTCA
>CAMDVZ010000016.1 GCA_945878895.1 Caenispirillum bisanense
CGTGACCAAAGGCGCGCATGCGGGTCATCCAGGCGTGGGTCAGTGCGAGCCCGGCGAACTCGTGGGCGAGGCGGTCGGACCGCGCGGTGATGAACCAGAGGGCATGGTAGACCGCGAAATCGGCGACCGTGACGGCATCGCCGGCGATCCAGGGGCGCCCGTCCGCGAGCATTGCCTCGACCGTCGGCACCTGTGCCTGCACGAGTGCCGCGTTGCGTCGGGCGGCGCGACGGACGGTGGCTTCGTCGGGTATGGGAAGCCCGCGCATCATGGAGCGGTCCGCCTGCAACGTCGGCGGCAGGATATCGACGTTGGTGCCCGAAACGTAAAGCGAGATCGGGCGGAACAGACGGTTCTCGGCCCAGTAGGCGATGGCGTCGGCCTGGGCGGCAAGGGCAGCCGGATAGAGCGGCGGTTCGGGAAGGCGGCGATCCAGTTCGCGCAGGATCAGCCGCGTGTCGCAATAGATGTCGGCGCCGATCTGGAGGACCGGCGTGCGCCGGTAGCCGCCCGTCAACGGCGTCAGGTCGGGCTTGGGAGCGACCGGCGGAATCGTCACCGATCGCCACGCCAGTTTCTTGTAGCCCAGCGCCAGACGCGCCTTCTCGGCGTAGTTCGAGAAGTCGTAGTTGTGGAGGATGATCTCCACGCTCTACTCGACCTTCACGCCGGCGGCCTTGATGATCGGCCACCACTTGTCGGCTTCGGCCTTGTGGAAGGCCTTCATGGCTTCGACGGAGCGCTGGTCTGGAGCCGGGCTGTCGAGGCCGAGGTCGGCCAGCTTGGCCTTGACCGCCGGGTCTTCCAGCGCGGCCTGCGCCGCGGCGTTCAGGCGGGCGACGACGGCAGCCGGCGTGCCCTTGGGAGCCCAGAGCCCGTGCCAGATCGTGACGTACATGCCGGGCAGGCCGGCTTCGTCGACCGTGGGTACGTCGGGCGTGGCCGGCGAACGGACCTTGGCGGTCACGGCGTAGCCGCGGATCTTGCCGGCCTTCACCTGCGGTCCGGCGTTCGATGTCTGGTCGATCATGGCGTCGATCTGACCGGCGATCAGGTCCTGCATGGCCGGGCCGGTGCCGCGGTACGGAATGAACTGCAGCTTGGTGCCGGTGGCGGCCTGGAAGGCGAGGCCGCCGATGTGGGAGGCCGAGCCGACGCCGGCGGTGCCGACCGACAGCTTGTCCTGGTTGGCTTTCACGTGGGCGACGAAGGATTTCAGGTCCTTCGTGTCGAGGCCGTTCTTGCTCACCACCAGCATGGGGTTGCTGGGCAGCATGACGATCGCTTCGAGGTCGGTGACCAGATTGTAGCCGACCTTGTCGTAAATGGCGCCGTTCACGACGTGGGTGCCGAGATGCCCGACGCTGAGCGTGTAGCCGTCCGGGGCCGCGCGCACGACCTTGCGGACGCCGATGGTGCCGGCCGCACCCGTCGTGTTGTCGATGATCACGGTCTGGCCGAGATTGCGGCCCATCGCCTCGCCGATCACCCGCGCGACGACATCGGTTGGCCCGCCGGCGGCGAACGGCACGACGATCGTGACTGGTTTGGTCGGGAAGGTCTGTGCCATGGCGGGCAGACCTGTTGCACCGCTCGCGACGGCGGCGGCGAGAGTGACGGCAAGACGACGACGGCGCATGGCGACCTTCCGGGTGAATATCTGTGATGAAGCTATCTGGTTGCTTTCGGCGCCGTTTTCAAGATCGCGCCTCGCCGCGCGACGACTATTCGATCCTGATGCCCGCTGCCTTGATCAACGGCCACCACAGCTTGATTTCCGCCTCGTGGTGGGCGCGCAGTGCTTGCGGTGTTTGCTGGGCTGGCTCGGGGATGTCCTGGCCGAGGGCCTCGAAGCGTTCGCGGACTTTCGGATCGGTCAGCGCTTCCATGATCGCCGCCGTCAGTTTCGCCGCGACGTCCTTTGGCGTGCCCTTTGGTGCCCACAGGCCGTGCCAGATGGCGATATGGAGACCGGGAATGCCGGCCTCGTCGACGGTCGGAATGTCGGGCATTGCCCGCAGGCGCGTTTTCGCGGTGACGGCGAAGGCCTTGATCTTTTCCGCCCGGATTTGTGGAATCGAGTTCGCTGCCTGGTCGAACATGATGTCGACCTGGCCGGCCATGAGCGCCTGCAAGGCCGGGGCGCCGCCGCGATAGGGCACGAAGCGCAATTTCGCGCCGGTCTTCTGCTCGAAATAGACGCCGCCGACGTGCGAGGCGGCGCCGACGCCCGCGGTCGCCGCGGTGATCGTGTCGGGAGTGGCCGTGGTCCAGGCGACCATGCCCTTCAGGTCCGCGATCGGCGCATCCCTGCGCGCGACCACCAGCTGTGGATTGGTCGCGATCTGGGCCAGCGGCTCGAAATCGTCGAGCACGTGGTAGTTCAGCGGATAGGCCGCGCCGTTGACGACGTGCGTGCTCCAGTGGCCGATGCCGATGGTGTAGCCGTCGGGTGCTGCCCGCGCGACGCGCCCGACCCCGACCGTGCCGGCCGCACCGGTCGTGTTGTCGACCAGCACGGTTTGGCCGAGCGTCTTGCCCATCCGCTCCGCCAGGATGCGGCCCAGCGTGTCGGTCGGCCCGCCGGCCGGGAAGGGCACGACCAGGGTGATCGGCCGCGATGGGAACGTCTGCGCTCCCGCCCCGCCGGTGGCGAGGCAGCCGGCCAGAATCAGGCTCGCGATGGAACGTCTGCGCATGGTCGCCTCCCGGATGGTTTGATTGTCGAGGAGGATACAGGTCGGGATTGCCCGCGTCAGTCCCGACTTTTCGCGAGCCGGGCGAGGTCCTGGACGGCGAGCCCGGCAGTCGGGGCATGGCAGTCCAGCGCGGCGACACGGGGCTTGGACGGCGGGCTCCGGGTGAGGCAACAATGCGGAAAACCAGAACACGCCGGGGAGGACAGCGGCATGAGCGTTGCGGACGCCATCAACTATGACGACATGCGCGAGCTCGCGCGCAAGCGGCTGCCGAAGATCGCGTTCGACTTCATCGAGGGTGGCGCCGAGGACGAGGTCGCGCTGGTCACCAACGACAAGGCGTTCCGCGACGCGCGACTGGTGCCGAAGTACCTGGTGGACGTGTCCAGGCGCGAGCAGTACACGACGCTGTTCGGGCGGAAATACGCCAGCCCCTTCGGCATCGCGCCGACCGGCCTGGCGGGCCTTTTCCGGCCCGGTGCGGACCTGATGCTGGCGGAAGCGGCGCGCGATGCCAACGTGCCGTTCATCATGTCGGGCGCCGGCACCGGTTCGATCGAGGACCTCGGCAAGCTGGCGCCCGAGCACGGCTGGTATCAATTGTATGCCGCCAAGGACAAGGCGATTTCCGAGGACATGATCCGCCGCTGCGCCGATGCGGGGCTGTCGACGCTGGTTTTCACTGTCGACGTGCCGGTCGGCTCCAACCGCGAGCGCAACATCCGCAACGGCTTCAGCCGGCCGCTGAAAATGTCGTGGAGCGTGATGATGGAGGCGCTTGGCCATCCGGGCTGGATGATCGAGCATTTTCGCAACGGCACGCCGATGTTCTCGAACTGGCAGAAGTACGCCGGAGCCGGCGCCAATGCCGACGCCGTCGCCGATTTCGTGTCGATGCAGACACCGGCGCCGATGTCGTGGAAGGACGTCGAGAGTTTCCGCCGCATCTGGAAGGGCAATCTGGTCCTCAAGGGCATCATGCACCCCGACGACGCGGTGCGGGCCGAACAACTGGGCGTCGATGGGATCATGGTTTCGAACCACGGTGGCCGGCAGCTCGATCTCGGCGCCTCGCCGTTGGCCGTGCTGCCCGCCGTCAAGCGGGCGGTCAGCCAGAAGATGACGGTGATGTTCGACAGCGGCATCCGGCGTGGAGCGGACGCCGTGGTGGCGCTCTGCATGGGCGCGCAGTTCGTGTTCGTGGGCCGCGCGACGCTCTACGGCGCGGCTGCCGGCGGAACCGCCGGTGCGACGAAAGCGCTTCAGATCATGCGACGCGAGGTCGACCTGACGATGGCGCAGATCGGCGCGCCGAGCATCGCGGACCTGAACGGCGATTTCCTGATGTGGGACGAAGACCGTCGCCGCAACGACCGCGCCTGAACCCGAACCGAACGACCGAACCGGAGGAATGAGAATGCCGCTGCCATCGGATGTGGACACCAGCACGCCCAAGCACCTGCGCGACAAGTACGCCCTCGTCGGTGTCGGCGAGACGACCTACACGCGAGGCTCGGGCAAGACCACGCGCGCGCTCGGCAGCTGGGCAGTCCGCAACGCCATCGAGGACGCCGGTCTGAAACCGTCGGACGTCGATGGCATGATGTCCTACCAGTCCGGCGATTCGACGTTCGGGCCCTTCATCGCCGGCGATCTCGGCATGCGCCTGAATTTCTACATGGACGTGTTCGGCGGCGGCTCCTCGACCGAGGCGCTGGTCGGCATGGCGATGGGCGTGATCGAAGCGGGCATGTGCAAGACCGTCGTGATCTTCCGCGCCATGAACGGGTTCTCCCAGGTCCGCATCGGCGGCACCGGCGCGCGGGCCGCGGCGCCGGTGAGCGGCGACATGCTGCACAACCGGGCCTATGGCTGGCAGAGCGCGGGCCAGATGTTCGCGCCGAGCTTCATGCGGCACATGCACGACTACGGCACCAAGCCCGAGCAGGTCGCCACCGTGAAGGCGATCCACAGCGAACACGCCGGCAACAACCCGAAGGCCTTCTACAAGGAGAAGGTGACCGTCGAGGACGTGCTGAACAGCCGCATCATCTGCAAGCCGTTGCATCTGCTCGACTGCTGCGTGGAGACCGACAACGGCACCGCGATCATCGTCACGACGGCCGACCGCGCGCGCGATTGCCGCCATCCCCGCGTGTTGATCCGGGGCGTCGTGGGGCGCTGCAACAAGCCGCGCATGGACATGCACTACCAGCACGGCCCGATCTCGACGGTGGCCGGCCACTACGGCAAGGAAATCCTGTGGCCCAATTCCGGCGTTGGGCCGGAGGACGTCGATCTGACGGGCTCCTACGACGCCTTCACTTTCACCACGATGTTGCAGCTGGAAGACTACGGCTTCTGCAAGAAGGGCGACGGTGGCCACTATGTCAGCGACGGCACGATGCGGCTGGGCGGCAAACGCCCGAACAACACCAGCGGCGGCCATCTCTGCGAGGGCTACACGCACGGCCTCAACATGGTCATCGAGAACGTGCGCCAGCTGCGCCACGACGTCGACGATTCCTGCCCGATCGGCCCCGACGGCAAGCGCCAGCACACCTACGACTACCGGCCCGGCGGTTGCCGGCAGGTCAAGGATTGCGAGGTGTCGGCCAATCTCGGCTGGGCCAGCCCGGGCACCGGGTCGGCCATGGTCATGCGCAACGAATAGAACCGGGAGAGGGGAGACAGACCATGGCCATCAACGCCACCTATCTCGGCATGCCGCTCGAGATCAACGACCTCGACGTCGAGAACCTCGCGTACTTCAAGCATTGCGCGGCGCACGATTTCCACCTGCAGCGCTGCCGCAAGTGCCAGCTGCTGCGCTATCCGCCGACCACCGCCTGCCCGTGGTGCGCGCATGGCGAGTCCGACTGGGTGCCGGTCGAGGGCAAGGGCGCCGTACATTCCTACACCGAAGTGCATCACGCCATTCAGCCGGCCTTCAAGGCCAAGTCGCCCTATCTGATCCTGATCGTCGATCTCGATACCCAGAAAGGCAAGCCAAGTGAGCACGAGGCACTGCGCGTCGTCGGCAATCTCGCGACCGCCGACGGCACGCTGGCACCGCCGGATCAAGTGAAGCGGGTCGGCATCGGCACCCGCGTGCGCATGGTGTTCGCCGACGTGGCGCCCGGCCTCGCGATCCCGCACTGGACTATCGACGAGAGCGCCGTCCAGCCCGCCAAACCCTGGCGCTACCCGCAGGAATAGGAACGATAGCCATGCCCGGAAGACTTGCCGGAAAATCCGCCATCGTCACCGGTGCCGGCAGCGGCATCGGCCGCGCCAGCGCCCTCCTGTTCGCGGCCGAGGGCGCCTTGGTGCTGGCCGTCGACCGCACCGAAGCCGCCGTCGTCGAGACGGTCAAGCTGATCGCCGCGGCCGGTGGCAAGGCGGTCGCGAAGACTGCGGCCGCCGGATCGGAACCCGATGTCGAGGCGGTGGTGGCGCGCGCCATCGCCGAGTTTGGCGGGCTCGACGCGATCTACGCCAACGCCGGCGTCAGCGGCGGCGCCACGCCGCTCTTCGAGCAGGACGTGGCGTTGTGGCAGGAGATGCTGCGCGTCAACCTGATCGGTCCGTTCCTCGCCATCAAGCATGCCGGCAAGCACATGGTGTCGAAGGGCAAGGGCTCGATCGTCTGCACCGCCTCGGTCGCGGGCCTGCGCGCCAACGCCGGCGGCAATCCTTACAGCGCCAGCAAGGCGGGCGTGATCAGCCTGGTGCAGACCGCCGCCCAGTCGCTCGCTGGCACCGGCGTGCGGGTCAACGCGATCTGCCCCGGCCTCATCGAGACCGGCATGACGCGCCCGACCTTCGATCGGGCGCGGGAGCGCGGCACCACCGACAAGATCGGCCAGCTCAACCCGCTGCGCCGCTACGGATTGCCGGCCGAGATCGCCGCCATGGCGCTGTTTCTCGCCAGCGACGATGCTTCCTACGTCAACGGCCAGGCCATCGCCGTCGACGGCGGCCTGTCGAGCACGCATCCTTTCGCGGCTGGCGGACGGCGGTAGCACTTCGCGAGCCCCACCGCCGGTCGGCATCGGCGCTACGATCCATCCCAAGCGCTCGTCGGTGGCGCAAGGGAGGACGACGCGAGGACGGAACGAGGGATGTTCGGCCGACGAGCGGCCGTGCCGGGGACACTCGCCGCGACCATGCTGCCACCGTCGGCGCGGGCGCAGATCGGCGGCGCGCCGGGCCGGCCGATCCGTATCCTCGTGGATTCCTCGGCCGGCGGTGCCAACGACATCGTCGCCGGCATCGTCGCGCAAAGGCTGGCCGGGAATCTCGGTCGGCCCGGCGTGGTCGACAACAAGGCCGGCGTCAGCGGCCTGATCGCCGCCGACATTCTCGCCAAGGCACCGCCCGATGGCCTCACGCTGATGGTTGCCTCGCAGACCACCTGCGCGGTGGCGCCGTCGCTCTACAGGGCGGCGACGTTCGACGCGCCGCGCGACGTGGCGGGCGTGGCGTTGCTGGGTGCCTCGCCGCTGGCGCTGGTGGTTCACCCCTCGCTGGCGGCGAAATCGGTCGCCGAGCTGGTGATGCTGGCGAAAGCGAAGCCCGGCGTGCTCAACGTCGGCTCCGGCGGCGTCGGCAGCACGCCGCAAATGGCGGCCGAGCTGTTCGCGTCGGTGGCCGGCGTCAAACTGACGGCCGTGCATTATCGCGGCGAGGCGCCGGCGAGCGCGGCGCTGATGACCGGCGAATTGCCGATCCTGTTCGGCAACCTCTCGGCCGTCGGCGGCCACGTCAAGGCCGGCACGTTGCGCGGCCTCGCGGTCACCAGCCTGGCGCGGGCACCAACGGCGCCGGAACTGCCGACCATTGCCGAGGCCGGGTTGCCGGGCTTCGATGTCGAGACCTGGTTCGGTTTGACGGCACCCGCGGGCACGCCGCGCGAGACGATTGCCGGTCTCAACGCCGAAGTCGGCAAGGCGCTCGCGCATCCCGTCCTGGGCCAGCGCTTGGCCGATCTCGGCATGTCCGTCGGCACCGGCGATGGCGCGGCCCTCGACGCCTACATCAAGGCCGAGGCGGTGAAGTGGGGCAAGGTGATCAAGGACGCCGGAATCCGCGCGCCGGGATAGGGACGAGTACCGGTTATCCCGTTCCGAGCGCGTGGCGGGTGGCGGCATAGACGTTCTGCCAACCCGCGCCGCCGATGTCGGTCAGGATGACCTTGCGACCACGCGCCAGCACGAAGCGCGGCGTGGCGCGGATGCGCGACACCGCGGATCGGATCGATCCCAGCCCGTCGGGCCAGTGGGCGCTCTTGTAGGCGTCCCGCAGGCTGTCGGGTTCGATGTCGACGTAGCGCACGCGGCCATATTCCGGCGACGCGCGCCATTTCGGATAGCTGCAGGTGCGCCACAGAACGCAAGGACCGCAATCCTTGCCGCCGATGTAGATGACCATCAACAGGTCGTCGGCCGCCTGCGCCGGCCACGATGCGGCGGCGATCAGAAGGGGCGTTGCGAGGAGGTGGCGGCGGCGCATATCGATCCGCGATGACAAAAATACCGTAAAATATCGATGCGAAGTGACAGTAACGTAAAACGCCGGGAGAAGACAGGCGGAATTCGCCGGACCACGGCCATCGGCGACGGCACCCCCGCCGACAAGCAGGTGACGGGAAGCGCGCACCGCAGCCGCCACGGCGCGCCCCACGAAAAAGGGCGGAACCTCGCGGTTCCGCCCTTTCCGTCACGCGATCGTCGCCGGGGCGGTTACTGCACGACCTCGAACAGGCCGGCGGCACCCATGCCGCCGCCGATGCACATCGTCACCACGACGTTCTTGGCCTTGCGGCGACGGCCCTCGATCAGGGCGTGGCCGGTGCAGCGCGCGCCGGTCATGCCGAAGGGATGGCCGATCGAGATCGAGCCGCCGTTGACGTTCAGCTTCTCGTTGGGGATGCCGAGCTTGTCGCGGCAGTAGAGCACCTGCACGGCGAAGGCCTCGTTCAGCTCCCACAGGTCGATGTCGTCCATCTTCAGGCCGAAGCGCTGCAGCAGCTTGGGGATCGCGTAGACGGGACCGATGCCCATCTCGTCGGGCTCGCAGCCCGCGACCACCAGGCCCTTGTAGATGCCGAGCGGCTTGAGGCCGCGCCTGGCGGCTTCGGCGTCGCTCATGATCACCGAGGCCGAAGCGCCGTCCGACAGCTGGCTGGCGTTGCCCGCCGTGATCCACTTGTCCGGACCCATCACGGGCACCAGTTTCTGCAGGCCCTCGATGTTGGTGTCGGGGCGATTGCCCTCGTCCTTCGTCAGCCGCATCTTCTTCTTCGAGGTTTCGCCGGTGGCCTTGTCGGTCACCAGCATCTCGGTTTCCATCGGCACGATCTCGTCGTCGAACTTGCCGGCCTGCTGGGCCGCGGCGGTCCGCAGCTGACTCTGCAGCGAGTACTCGTCCTGGGCCTCGCGGCTGATGCCATAGCGCGCCGCCACCGTGTCGGCGGTGTTGATCATGGCGTGGTAGATGCCGGGCACGTGCTCCTGGACCCACGGATTGACGAGGCGGTGCTTGTTGCCGCCACCGCCCTGGACGAGCGACACCGACTCGAGGCCGCCCGCGACCATGATCGGCACCCTGTCGACCAGCACGCGCTGGGCCGCCATCGAGATGGTCTGCAAGCCCGAGGAACAGAAGCGGTTGACGGTGGTCCCCGATACGCTGACGGGCGCGCCCGCGCGCATCGCCGAGACGCGCGCTACGTTGCTGCCGGTCGTGCCTTCGGGAGCGGCGCAGCCGAGGATGATGTCCTCGATCTCGCCCAGCTCGATCTTCGCGCGCTCGGCGGCGTGCTTGATGACGTGGGCGCCCATGTCGGCGCCGTGCGTGTCGTTGAACACGCCCCGGAAGGCCTTGCCGATCGGCGTGCGGGCGGTGGATACGATGACTGCGTCCATGATGTCCTCCTGACGTTTATTGTCGATGAACCAAGGCTAGTTCGGTTTGGGTTGCGAGGGAAGGGCGGGGTTGTCGCCCGATGCTTTGATCGCTCTTTCATGTCCCTCTCCCCCGAAGCGAGGGAGAGGAGCCTGAACGAGTAGGGGCGGGTACGGCTACAGATCCGAGAACTTCTTGCCCTCGGCGATCAGGCGCTTGAGCAGCGGGGCGGGTTCCCAGAAGGGATCGCCCGACATTTCCTTGTAGCGCAGCAGGGCGTGGTGGATGGTCTTGAGGCCGACCACGTTGTCGGCCCACCACATCGGGCCGCCGCGATAGACCGGCCAGCCATAGCCGTTGACCCAGATCACGTCGATGTCGAGAGCCCGCTGGGCGATGCCTTCCTCCAGCAGCTTGGCGCCCTCGTTGACCATCGGATAGAGCGTGCGCTCAAGGATCTCCTGGTCGCCGAAGGCGCGCCGCGTGACGCCGAGCCGCTTCGAGGTTTCCTCGATGATCGCCTGCACCGCCGGGTCGGGGATCGGCGTGCGGTCGGGCAGGTCGTACTTGTAGTAGCCAGCGCCGGTCTTCTGGCCGAAGCGGCCCAGCTCGCAGATCGCGTCGGCGACGTAGCCCGTGTAGCGGACGTTGCGCTGTTCCTTCTCGTTCTTGCCCTGGCGGATGCGCCAGCCCACGTCGTTGCCGGCCAGATCGCTCATCTGGAACGGCCCCATCGGGAAGCCGAAGTCGAAGATCACCTTGTCGACCTGCTGGGGAAGGGCGCCTTCCTCCAGCATGTAGGCGGACTGGATGCCGCGCTGGCGCAGCATGCGGTTGCCGACGAAGCCCTCGCAGACGCCGACCAGGGTCGGAATCTTGCCGATCTTCTTGCTGAGAGTCATGACGGTGGCGATGACGTCCTTCGACGTTGCCTTGCCGCGCACGTTCTCCAGCAGCTTCATCACGTTGGCGGGCGAGAAGAAGTGCATGCCGATCACGTCGCCGGGTCGCTTCGTGTAGGACGCGATCTGGTCGACGTTCAGCCCTGACGTGTTCGTGGCCAGAATGGCGCCCGGTTTGGCGATCTGGTCGAGCTTCGTGAAGACGCCTTCCTTGACTTCCATCGTCTCGAACACCGCCTCGATGATGACGTCGGCGTCCTTGAGATCGTCGTAGGACATCGTCGTCCTGATCAGCGCCATGCGCTTCTCGACGTCCGCGCTCGTCATGCCGCCGCGCTTGGCGGTGTTCTCATAGTTGCCGCGGATGACCTTGAGGCCCCGATCGAGCGCTTCCTGGCTGGTTTCCAGCACCGTGACGGGAATGCCGGCGTTGGCGAAGTTCATCGCGATGCCGCCGCCCATCGTGCCGCAGCCGATGATGGCGCCCGTCCTGATCTCGCGCTGGGGCGTGTCGGCGGGCACGTCGAGCACCTTGGCGGCCTCGCGTTCGGCGAAGAAGTAGAAGCGCTGGGCAGCCGACTCGCTCGACGTCAGCAATTCGCCGAACAGCTCGCGTTCGCGCGCCATGCCCTGGTCGAACGGCAGCGCGACGGCGGCCTCGACGCACTTGATGATGTTCCACTGGGCCTTGAAGCCACGTGCCTTGCGGGCGATCGACTTCGAGAAACCCTCGAACAGCGTCGGGCTGTCGACCTTCGCGGTCATGTCGCGGATGCGTCGCAGCGGCGCTTTCTGCGACAGCAGTTCGCGGGCGTAGGCGACCGCCCCCGCCAAAAGATCGCCCTCGACGACGCGGTCGACGATGCCCTTGGCCAGCGCTTCCTTGGCGCCGATCTGGCGGCCCGAGACCATGGCTTCGAGCGCGTAGGCGGCACCCGCGATACGGGGCAGGCGCTGCGTGCCGCCGGCGCCGGGCAGCAGGCCGAGCAGGACTTCGGGCAGACCCACGCGGCCCGACGATAGCGCGACGCGGTAGTGGGCGCCGAACGCCGTCTCGAGGCCGCCGCCGAGCGCGGTGCCGTGCAGGGCCGCGACGACCAGCTTGGAGCAATTCTCCATCGCGCCGATCACGTCGTGCAGCGAGGCGCCCGAGGGCGGCTTGCCGAACTCGCGGATGTCGGCGCCGGCGATGAAGGTGCGGCCGCCGCCGATCACCACGATCGCCTTGATGGCCGGATCGCCACCCATTTTCGCGAGCCCCTCGGCGAGCCCGGTCCGCACCGCGGCGCTGAGCGCGTTCACCGGCGGATTGTTGACCGTCAGGATGCCGATTTCGCCGTCGGTCGATTGCAGGATGGCGGGCTCTGACATGGCGTTTCCCCTCGTTTCGCGCCGCGAAAGCGCATTTTGCGACTGCCCGGGTCGCTTAGCATGGTCGCCGGAATGGCGATAGCGGGCTGCGATTGACAAAGGCCGGCGAGGTCGCGTCCATGGTCGCCGGACTCACTCGCCCCCGGCCGCCGACGCGCGTCGTCGCTGCGTCGAGGCGAATCGACATCGAGGGCGGACCATGGCCGGGCAGGGCTTCACCGAACGCGACGATCGCTTCCACTTCGCCGAGTTGGGCGATGACTGGTGGGCGACCGAGACGGCGTGGTTCTCGTTTCATCACCCCGGCCGCAAGCTCGGCGGCTGGCTCTACAGCATGGCGCGGCCCAACATCGGCACCGTCGCCGGTGGGGCCTGGGTTTGGGACGACGGCGCCCATCTGCCGTGGGAGGCGCTGTACTCGGCGAACTATTCCGCGCAGCAACTGCCGCGCGATCAGGATCTCGACGATTGCCGCCTGCCCAACGGCGTCTCGATCAAGGTGCTGGAACCGTGCCGCCGCTACGCGCTCGGCTACGCCGACGCGGGCCGCCTGAGCGTCGATCTGACGTTCGAGGGCGTCATGCCGCCGGAGCCGCTGACGGCGGTCGGCTCGACCTTCGGCTCGGCCCATCACTTCGACCAGTTCGGCCGGGTGACCGGCACCATTGTGCTGCACGGCGAGTCCATCGCCATCGACTGCATCGGCATGCGCGACCGCACCTGGGGGCGACGTCCCGAGGATCGGCCGCGCCAGGCCGCCTACGTCACCGGCGCCGCCGATGCCGAGAACGGCTTCCTCGCGGTGACGGCGCCGAAGCCGGAGGGCGACGTTGTATCCTATGGCTTCCTGCGTCGCGACGGGCGCACCGTCGGCCTCGCCGAGGGCACCCGCGTGGTCGAGCGCGATCCCGTCGAGGGCTGGATCACCCGCATCGTGCTGGCGGGGCGGGACATGGAAGGCCGCACGTTCCGGGCAACCGGCTTGCCGGTTAGCCGCATCGTGCTCAACCGCCACACTTTCATCGACATCAACAGCCTGATCCGCTGGGAGCTCGATGGCGCGGAGGCGTGGGGCGAGGACCAGGATATGTGGCCGGTCCACCGCTGGGCCGCCAACGCCCGCGCCCGCCGCGGTCGCTGACGGGCGAGGGCTGTCGGCGATGGACTTCCAGGCGATTCTCCCGGACGATCGCATCGCGCGCATGACCACGAGCGGTCTGTGGCCGGGCCGTCTGTTGATCGACGCGCTGGACGAGGCCGCGGTCAGAGAGCCGGACGCGCTGGTTCTCGTCGACCAGAACAGCATGACGGGGCAATCGACCCGGATGAGCTACGGCGAGCTCCGCCGCTACTCGGTTCGGCTGGCCGCGGCGCTGGCGGCGCACGGCGTCGGGCGTGGCGACGTCGTGGCGGTGCAGTTGCCCAATTGGTGGCACCACGCCGCGCTGTACCTTGCCTGCGTGCGCATCGGTGCCGTGATCAACCCGCTGATGCCGATCTTCCGCGAGCGCGAACTGCGCTTCATGCTGGGCTTCGCGGAAGCAAAAGTGCTGGTGGTGCCGCGCGCGTTCCGAGGATTCGACTTTCCGGCCATGGCGGCGCGCCTGCGTCCCGATTTGCCCAACCTCGCGCATGTGTTCGTGGTCGGCGGCGAGGATACCGAGACGTCGTTCGAGTCGCGGCTGCTGGGCCGGGCGTGGGAGGACGAGACCGACTGCGACGCGCTGTTTCGCGACCGCCGGCCCGACGCCAACGACGTCACCGAGATCATGTACACGTCGGGGACCACCGGCCAGCCCAAGGGCGTCCTGCACACCGCCAACACGCTGGCCTGCAAGGCGTTGCTGGCCAACGAACTGTTCGGTTTCGGGCCCGCTGATCGCATCTACATGGGCTCGCCGCTGTCGCACCAGACCGGCTTCATGTACGGCGTGTTCCTCGCCATCCACAACCACGCGGCCTGCGTCATGCAGGACGTCTGGGACCCGGTGGCGGCCTCGCGCGCGATCGCCGCCGAACGTTGCACCATCACGGTGGCCTCGACGCCGTTTCTCGGCGATCTCGTGCACGCGCCGGCTGGCACGCTCGCCGACATGTCGAGCCTGCGCCTGTTCATGTGCGCGGGCGCACCGATCCCGCGCAGCCTGGTCGCGGCCGCCCGTCGCAGCCTTCCGGGCCTCTACGTAATGAGTGGCTGGGGCATGACCGAGATGGGTATCGCCACGGCGACCTACCCCGGCGATTCCGACGAGAAGGTGATCGACACCGACGGCCGCGCCCTGCCGCACCAGGCGGTGCGGGTGGTCGACGAGAACGGCGTTCTCGTCGCGCCGGGAGTCGAGGGCCGCCTGCAGGCACGCTGCGCGACGACGTTCGTCGGCTATCTGCGGCGCCCCGAAGCCCATGGCGTCGACGCGCATGGTTGGCTCGAAACCGGCGACAATGCCCGCATGGACGAAGACGGCTACATCCGCATCACCGGCCGCGCCAAGGACATCGTCATCCGCGGCGGCGAGAACATCCCCGTGGTCGAGGTCGAGGAACTGCTCTACCGCCATCCCGCGATCGAGGACGCCGCCATCGTCGCGATGCCCGACCCGCGACTGGGCGAGCGCGCCTGCGCCTTCGTGTCGTTGCGGGCCGGCCACGGGCTCGATTTCGCCGCCATGGGTGCGTGGCTCGCCGGCCACGGCATGATGAAGCAGTACCTGCCCGAGCGGCTGGAAATCGTCGAAGCCTTCCCGCGCACCCCCAGCGGCAAGATCCAGAAATTCAAACTGCGCGAGCTGGCCGCGACGCTGGCGCCGATGGTGACGATTGCTTCCCGTGGTTCCTGAAATGGCGAATAGTTGCACTGGCGTACAACCTCATACCTTCCCCCGCCGTTGGCGAGGGAAGGTATGAGCGAAGAAGACAGGCTCTACCCGACACCGTGCCGAGGAATGACCCGATGACTCCCGACCAGTTGCTCGAACGCATCGCCGCCGTTTTGCGCAAGGAGATCGGTCCCGCCGTGGCGGCGGAGTATCCGCGTACCCAGGCGTTCATGGCCTCGGTGGTGCTGCAGAAGCTCGCCCGTCAGCTGGCGAGCGCCGAGGCCCATCGTGCAGCGGGGGCCGCCGACATGGACGCACTGGTGGCCGATCTCGACGCCACGCTGGCCTCGGCGGCCACGCCGCCGGGGATCGTCGCCGCCGTTGCGGCGCTGGCGCGTGGTCGCGACGATGCGGCGCTCTGCGCGCTGATCGAGGCGCTCTATCGCGACCGGGCCGCGTTGGGCGCCCCGCGCTTCGACGCCCTGCTGGGACGCGTGCGTCGCACCATGCGCGCCGGCATCGATCGACGGCTGGAGTACGCGGCATGAGCGGAGCGGCGGACCAGGCGTTCGAGGCGCGCGTTCTCGACTATCTCGCCGGCAAGATGCCCGATGGTCGCGACTTCGCGCTCGCCAACGTGCAGCGCATCGCGGTCGGCTGGTCGCACGAAACGTGGCTGTTCGATCTGACGTGGCGGGAGGGCGGCGAGTCGCGCAGTCGGGGGCTCTGCCTGCGGCGCGATCCCGGCGACACGCTGTTGCGCCATCTGTCGAGCCTCGAAACCCAGTTCCGCGTGCTGCGCTGCCTCGACGACACCGCCCTCCCGACGCCCAAAGCCTTCTGGTTCGAGAGCGATCCCGCCATTCTCGACAAGCCCTTTCTCGTCATGGAGAAGGTGCCCGGCAGCTGCCCCAGCCCGTGGGGGCGCGAGGGCAGGGCGTTCTACCAGGCCGCCGCCGACCGCGGCGTCCTGCCGGCCAGTTTCACCGCGTCGCTGGCCACCTTGCACACGCTGGACTGGCGCACCGCCGGACTCGATTTCCTCGGCGAGCCGGCGCCGGGCACCGGCTTCGCGCGGCGCGAGATCGCCAAGTGGCGCGAGCTGATCGACCTCTCCGGCCACGCGCCTGAACCGATCCTGACCGACCTGATTGCCTGGCTGGAGGAAAACGCGCCCGCCACCGAGCGAGTCACCCTCGTCCACGGCGCCTACCGCGCCGGTAACCTGCTGATCCACGAGGACCGCGTCTCCGCCGTGCTTGATTGGGAGCTCCAAGTGCTGGGTGACCCGATGTACGACGTCGCCTACGTGCTGAGCGACCTCAACCGCGAGGGCACGGAGTTGCTCTCCAACCTGGTCGATCGGGACGCCTTCTACCGCGACTACGAAGCCGCCACCGGCTTCGCGATCGACGACAAGGTCTGCCGCTACTACAACGCGCTTTACGCCATGCGCTCGGTCGCGTTCTGGATGAGCGCCTCGGGCCTGCACGCCGAAGGCCGCAGCCAGGACCTCCGCCTCGCCCGCACCGCTTGGTCGGTGCCTGTCGTGCTGGAGCGGGCGGCGAAAGAACTGGGGTACTGAGGCGGTTGTCCGATCACCCGGTGAAACCGACGCTCACCGATGTCGCAAATGCGGCCCAAGCACCACTGCCAGCGGCAGGGTCAGCACGATCAGGCCGGCCATGATCGACAGCGCCGACGACACCCCGATCAGGTCGGCCGCGATGCCGAACACGAGCGGCGCGACGGCGCCGGCGATGCTGCCGACGGTGTAGAACAGGCCGAAGGCGCGCGCCTGGCGATCGGCGGCGACGAAATCCCCGACCGAGCCATAGGTCGCCGACGAGGTGCCGTTCAGCGCCAGCCCGAAGGGTGCGGCGCAGATCAACACCCACGGGAGTGGAGCGGCGATCATGGCCACCAGCAGCGCCGCCGTCGCGAGTTCGGTGGTGATCACGGTGGCCACGACGCCGACGCGTTCGGTCAGCAGCCCGCAGGCGAGCTTGCCGGCGGCACCTCCGGCGAACACCAGCGCCAGCGCCAGACCGATGGTGGCGGTGTCGGCGCCCTTGGCGACCAGCACGAAGGGCAGCAGCAACAGGCTCACCGAGCGGCACGAACTGTCGAGCGCGTGGATCGTCGAGAGCAGCGCGAAACCCGTCGCGTTGCCGAAGCCCCAGCCGACCGTGGCGGGCGGCGCGTCGTCGGTGTTCGACCGTTGGACGGGCCTGCCGCCCAGCGCCAGGGCGGCGAGCCCGACCAGCAACGCGACGCCGATCATAACCGCGAGCAGCCCGGTGCCCGCCACCGTCGCCTGCCAACCGACCATACCGATGGCCGCCGCGGTGGCGAACACCACGACCATTTTTCCCAGATCGCCGGCGAAATTGTAGACGCCCAGCGCCGCCCGCCGCGGGCCCGATCCGAAGGCGCGCGAGATCAGGGCGGAGGACAGGGGATGCTGCACCGCCTCGCCGACGCCCAGCACGACCATCGCCGCGAACAGGATCCAGAATCCGTCGGCGAACCACAGCGCGCCATAGGCGAGGCCCGCCAGCATGGTGCCCGCCGCCAGAAGCCAGCGTTCACCGATCCGTTCGGCCAAGCAGGCCCGAGGGAATCTGACCGCTCGCCATCGCCGCCGAGAGGGCCGTGCGCAGGGCGCCGACCTCGGCGTAGCTGAGCCCGAACAGCTGCGCCCACATCGGCAGCAGCACGTTCAGCGCGTCGATCAGCCCGTCGTGGATGAAGTGCGCGCCCGACGTCGCGGCCACTACCGCGCGCCGGCCGCCGTCGTGATCGCCCGCCACGCTGGTCACCGGATACACTCCTCGCTGCCCACGAAGCCTCCTCGCGGCCTGTGCCGGAACGCGTTGCGGTGTGCCGGTCCAGAGACAGGCGCCGACACTTGGTGGCTGGACGGAGAGGGCGGCGTTTCCGAGCCGACCGGTCAAGCGCGCCCGAAATCACGAGAGGATCTTTTGTTACGACAGGTCGGACCTGTTGTCAATCGTAAAACGGCTAAAATGTCGGATTTACGCATAAATTGATTCTGCCCGGCGCAGGCAAGGCGTTTCGAGGGGACAGCCTGTCCGGACGAGGACCGACCCAGGGGTGTGGATTTTCTGGACGGAAGGCCTTCCCGCCTGCCCGGAAACAAGCGCTTTCAACGGCCTGGCCCGATCGGGCGTCCGACGGCTGGGTGCGGACGCGCGCTACAGGCGCTGGTCGAGCTGTACCGGGTTGCCGTCCTGGTCCTTGACGATGGTGGTCAGCACCCGGCCGCTGCCAGCCGGCTCGCCATAGGCCGCGGCATCGACTTCGGTCGGCGGCACGATGGTTCGGAAGCCGGCCGCGACGATGCGCTCGTACATGGCGCGGAGGTCCTCGACCCAGAACGCGAAATGATGCGTGCCCAGCTGCAACAGGCGGGGCGGCGAGCCGAACGGTTCGCGGCCGAGCGGCTGGTCGAGCACGACGAAGAACGCGTGCGGCCCGTCCTCCGTCCGCAGATAGACGGCGCGGCGCCGGTTGCGGGCGGGATCGCGCCCGGCCAGCACCGCTTCCTCGGCGTCGAGCGTGACGCGCAGGCCGATCAGGTCGCGATAGAAGACGAGGGCGCGCTCCATGTCGCTCACGCCCACCGCGACGTGCGAGAGCCCGATCGTGGCCATGTCGGTCTCCTCAGGCGGTCGGCAGCGTGTAGTCCTTGAAGTGCGCGCGCAGCGCCGTCTTCAGTATCTTGCCGGTGGCGCCATGCGGGATGGCGTCGATGAACTGCACGTCGTCGGGGGTCCACCATTTGGCGATCTTGCCGACCAGGAACTCCTGCACCTGCTCTTTCGAGACGTCGGCACCCGGCTTGCGCACTACGATCAGCAACGGCCGCTCGTCCCACTTGGGGTGCGCCACGCCGATGACGGCGGCTTCCGCCACGCCGGGGCAACCCATGGCGGCGTTCTCCAGATCGATCGAGCTGATCCACTCGCCGCCCGACTTGATGACGTCCTTGGACCGGTCGGTGATGACCATCGATTGGTCGGGCTCGATCTTCGAGACGTCGCCGGTGTGGAACCAGCCGTCCGACGTGAAGGCGCCCTTGCCCTCGCCCTTCATGTAACCGTTCACGATCCAGGGGCCGCGCACCAGCAGATCGCCCGAGGCGACGCCGTCCTTGGGCAGGTCGGCGCCGGCATCGTCGACGATCTTCATCTCGACGCCGAACACTGGCCGGCCCTGCTTGGCCTGGATGTCGTGGCGCTGCTGGTCGGGCAGGGCGCGTTCGCCGCGATTGAAGCGGGTGGCGGTGCCGAGCGGGCTCATCTCGGTCATGCCCCAGCCATGCACGACCTCGACCTCGTGCTCGCGCCAGAAGCGCTCGATCATTGCGCGCGGAATGGCCGAGCCGCCGATCAGGGTGCGCTTCATGGCCGCGAGCTTCAGGCCGTTCTGTTCGCAATGGTTCAGCAGCGCCAGCCACACCGTCGGCACGCCGGCGCTGATGTCGACCTTCTCCGCGTCCATCAGCGCGTAGATGCTGGCACCATCGAGGGCGGGTCCCGGCAGGACCAGCGCGCTGCCGCTCATGGGCGCGGCATAGACGAGCCCCCAGGCGTTGGCATGGAACATCGGCACGACGGGCAGGACGGTGTTGTCGGGCGTCAGGCCAAGTACGGCGCCGCTGCACATCATCCAGGTGTGCAGCACGGTCGAGCGATGCGAATAAACGACGCCCTTCGGGTTGCCGGTCGTCCCCGACGTGTAGCAGAGCGAGGAGGCGGTACGCTCGTCGAACTCCGGCCAGACCAGCGTGCCAGGCTGGCCCGCGATCAGCTCCTCGTAGCACAGCAGGTTCTTCACCTTGCTCGACGCCGGCATGTGGGCGCGGTCGGTCATCACCACGACGTGCTTCACCAGCGGCAGGCGGTCGATCACGCCCTCGACGATCGGCAACAGGTTGAGGTCGACGAAGACGACCTTGTCCTCGGCGTGGTTGGCGATATAGGCGACGTGATCGGGCGTCAGCCGCGGATTGAGCGTGTGCAGCACCGCGCCGATGCCGGACACGCCGTAATACAGCTCGAAATGCCGGTAGCCGTTCCACGCGATGGTGCCGACCCGGTCGCCGGGCTTGACGCCGAGCCCGAGCAGAGCCTCGGCCAGCTGCTTCGAGCGGCGGGCGGCGTCGCGATAGCCGTAACGATGGATCGGCCCCTCGACGCTGCGCGACACGATCTCGACGTCGGGATAGCTGGCGGCGGCGAAGTCAATGATCTGCGAAATCAGCAGCGGGCGATCCTGCATCAGGCCGAGCATGGGCGTTTCTCCGGGCGGGCGGGTGCTTCGTCGACCGTTTCTTAGCCGGACGGTCCTGCGATGGCTACGGTCCACGCCGCCAGGCGGATGCAGGCCCGATGTCACGGCTGCGCGAGGCCGGCTTCCGTCATTCCGGCTCGATGCCGGTTTCCGCCACCAGCGCGCGCCATTTGGCGACCTCGGCCGCCGTGAAGGCCGCCAGCTCCGCCGGGCTGGAGGTGTAGGGCTCGAAGCCCATGGTCGACAGCCGGCCGCGCAAGGTCGGGTCGGTCATCGCCTTGCGGGTGGCGTTGCCGAGAATGTCGAGGAGCGATTCGGGCGTGCCGGCCGGCGCGTACATGGCGAACCAGGTCAGCAATTCGAAGCCGGACAACGTCGCGCCGATCGAGGGCACGTCGGGCAGCAGCGGGCTACGGGCCGCCGAGCTGACCGCCAATGCCCGCAGCGTGCCGGCGCGGATCTGGGCAAGGGCCGCCGAAATGTCGATGAACATGAACTGGACCTGGCCGCCCAGCACGTCGGCCATCGCCTGGGGCGGGCTGCGGTAGACGACGCGGCCGACATCGAGGCCCATGCGTTTGGCCAGCGTGGCGGACGGCAGAAGGTTGCCGCTGGAGCCGGTGCCGTAGTTCAGCTTGCCGGGGTTGGCGCGGGCATGGGCGAGCAGGCCCGCGACGTCGCGGGCCGGGAAGTCGGCGCGCACCACCAGCACCTGGCCGATATGGCCGAGCCGGGTGACCGGCGCGAAGTCCTTCACGGGATCGTAGGGAATGGACTTCAGCAACGAGGCCGCGGCCGCGTGAGTCGTCGCCGACCCGATCAGGACCGTCTGCCCGTCCGCTTCGGCCTTCGCCACCAGATTGGCGCCGATCGACCCTTGCGCGCCGGGCTTGTTGTCGATCACGATCGGCTGTTCGAACGCGACCGCCAGCGCTTCGCCCAGCACGCGCGCCAGGCTGTCGGTCGCCGTGCCGGGCGCGAAGCCGACCACGAACCGGAGCGGCCGGACCGGCCAGGGCGGCGCCCGCGCAAGCGCCGCCCGCGGCAGCGCCAGCGCGCCGGCGGTCAGTCCGAGGGCATGTCGGCGCCCGATCGCACGGGTCATCGCTTTCTCCGTTTTCGTGAACCGGTCGCGCGGACCGATTACACCGCAGTTTGTCGATCCGTCCCCCGGCGCGCAATGCCGGGCTCTGATGGCGCCGCCGCCGGGCCGGCGGCATGCCTGACATGCCGCACGGTCCCATGGCGGGCGCGGGGCGCGGCGCTGTAGGGTCGCGGGCGACAACGACGATGGCCGGCGTCCACGACGTCGAGCGGGCGGAGAACGCGATGACCACGGTTCCGGACATGGTGATCAGGGGCGGCACCGTCGTCGACGGTAGCGGCGGCGAGCCCTTCGTGGCCGACGTCGCCATCGCCGGCGGCCGTATCGTCGAGGTCGGCAAGATCGCCGCCCGCGGCGCCGAGGAGATCGACGCGCGCGGTCTGCTGGTGACGCCGGGCTTCGTCGACATCCATACCCATTACGATGCCCAGGTGACGTGGGGCAGCAGCCTGGCGTCCTCGTCGTGGCACGGCGTGACGACGGCGTTGATCGGCAATTGCGGCGTCGGGTTCGCGCCCTGCCTGCCCGAGCGCCGGGACATGCTGATCAAACTGATGGAAGGCGTCGAGGATCTGCCGGAGGTCGTGCTGACCGAGGGCATTCCGTGGAACTGGCAGACTTTCCCCGAATTCCTCGACGCGCTGGACGCACGTCGCTACGACATGGATGTCGCCACGCAAGTGCCGCATGCGGCGGTCCGGGTTCACGTGATGGGCCAGCGTGGCGCCGATCGCGAGCCCGCCACCGAGAGCGAGCGGCTCGAAATGGGGCGCATCGCGGCCGAGGGCATTCGGGCCGGCGCGCTGGGCTTCTCGACGTCGCGCACCATCGCCCACAAGACACGGGCCGGCGAGCATACCCCGACGCTGGGTGCCGCCGAGAACGAGCTGCTGGCGATCGCATCGGCCCTGCGCGGCGTCGGCGCCGGCTGGATGCAGGTGATCTCCGACTACGACGATCCGGAAACCGAGTTCGCGATGCTGCGGCGGATCGCGGCCGCGTCGGGCCGACCGATGACGACGCAGCTGCTGCAGCGCGCCCACAGGCCTGGCCTCTGGCGCCAGATGCTGGACATGATCGAAGTGGCCAATCGCGAGGGCGATCGCATCCTTGGCCAGGTCATGGGCAGGCCGATCGGCCTGATGCTCGGCTTCGAGCTCAGCCAGAACCCGTTCTTCGCGCGTCCGAGCTACAGGACCGTCGCCGATCTGCCCTTCGCCGAGCGCCTCGCGATCCTGCGTCAGCCCGACTTCCGCGCCCGTCTGCTCGCCGAGCGGACGGCCGATCCCACCATGGCGCGGCGCCTGAACAACTGGGAAAGCCTGTTCGCGCTGGGCGATCCGCCCGATTACGAGCCGCCGCCGGAAGCCAGCGTGGCGGCCATCGCGGCCCGTCGCGGACTGACGCCCGACGAGGTCGCCTACGACCTGATGATGGAGCGGGATGGGCGAGGCATCCTCAATCACCCCGTCATCAACTATGGCGGCGGCAATCTCGATGGCGTCAAGGTCATGGTCGAGCATCCCGACACGCTGCTTGGCCTCGGCGATGGCGGGGCGCATGTCGGGCTGATCTGCGACGCCAGTTCGACGACGCACCTGATCAGTCACTGGACGCGCGATCGCACGCGCGGACCGCGCCTGCCGTTGCAATTCGCCATCAAGCGCCTGTCGCGCGACAACGCGTTGGCGCTCGGGCTGGCCGATCGCGGCCTGGTCGCCGCCGGGCACAAGGCCGACATCAACGTGATCGACCATGGCCGCCTGTCGGTGCGCGTGCCCGAAGTGCGCTACGACCTGCCGGCCGGCGGCAAGCGGATGGTCCAGCGGGCCGACGGTTACGTCGCGACGCTGGTCTCGGGTGTCGTCGTGCACCGCGAGGGCGAACCGACCGGCGCGTTGCCTGGCCGCCTGGTTCGTGGCGCGCAGAGGGGCGCCGCGACGACCTGACGACCGGCGCCAGGAGCACGCGATCAATCGGCCGCCCGATCAACGGGCAGCGTATCGAGGAGATGCCGCGATGACTACCGTGACGCGACGCCGGCTCATGGCCGGCGCGACAGGAGTGGCGTCGGTCGGCGCGATTGGCGGTGCCGTGGCGCAGGACGGCTTCCCCGACAGGCCGGTGCGTTTCATCATGCCAGCGGCGCCCGGTACGGGTGCCGACGTCATGACCCGGATCCTGATCGAGGTGATGACCAGACAGACCGGCAAGACGTTCGTCGTGGAGAACAAGGTGGGTGCCGGCGGCGCCATCGGCACCCAGCACGGGGCGACGCAACCGCCGGACGGCTACAGCGTGACCTATGGCGGGCCCAACATCACGGTGCTGCCGGCCATGAATAAGACGTTCGCCGAGCAGATCGACATCCGGAAAGTGTTCGAGCCGCTGACCATCGCCGCGAGCGGGCCCTTCCTGCTGGTCTCCAATCCGCGCCTTCCCGTGCGTACCGTCAAGGAACTCGTGGCCTGGGTGCGGGCCAACCCCAAGACGGCGAACTGGGGCAGCTCGGGCATCGGCGCGACGACGCACCTGCTCGCCGAGCTCATCCGCTATCGCCTGGGCGGCTTCGAGATCACCAACGTGCCCTATCGCGGCGACGGGATTGCCATTCAGGCGGTGGCGAGCGGCGACGTCGCCTACGCCGTAGCTGTCTCGGCGTCGACGAAGTCCTTCATCGACGCCGGCACGGTCCGCGCGCTGGCGACGACCGGCCCGACCCGGATGGCGGCGTTGCCAGACGTTCCGACGCTCGCCGAAGCGGGTGACCTGCCCGGGTTCGACTACATGGCGTGGCTGGGATTCTTCGGTCGGACCGGGACGCCGCCGGCGAGGCTGGCCTGGATGCAGCGGGCGCTCGTGGACGCGGTCAAGGATCCGTCCGTCGCGCCACGGCTCGCGACACTCGGCCTCGATCCTGTCGGTTCCGATTCCGCGACCCTGCGCGCGGTGGTCGACCGTGACGTCGCGTTGTGGCGGGATTTCGCCAACAAGGTCGGCATCAAGCCGGAGTGACGGCCGGGGCCTGGCTGCCACGCCGATCGGCGCGGCGTCGCGGCGCGTGACGATCAGAGAAAGGCAGCCATGTGCGCATCGGTGCCACTCGCCGCCAGCGCCGCGACGCGCGCGGCGAGCGCGCCCCGCACCTGCTGCTTGACCGTCGCGAACGCGGGCTGCGCGGCTAGCCTTGCGGCTGTCGTGGCTGCATGCCGGACCAGATCCGCGGGCGGTCGAATCTCGTCGACGATACCTTTGGCGAGCATGTCCTCGCCGCCGAGAACGGTGCTCGCCAGGGTCCATCGCCGGAGCAGTTGGGGCGGTAACTGGTCGGCGATGATCTCGATCGAGCCGGCCGGAAACGGCACGCCCGCCTGGGCTTCGAGGAGGCCGAAACGCGCGCCGGCGTCGCCGGTCGCGAGGCGATAGTCCGCGCACAGCATCAGGACGAAGCCGCCTCCCAGTGCGTAGCCGTTGACGGCCGCCACGACCGGGCAGGGTATCGACAGAAGATTCGCCGTCATGCGGGTGATCGCGAGCACGAGCGCGCGGCGCTGGTCGGCGCCATAGGCCGCGAAGACGCGCGTGTCGACCCCGGCACAGAAGGCCTTGCCGGCGCCGGTCAGAACGACGCCATTTTTCGGCGCCTGTCGCACGATGTCGGCGAACGCGCGCTCCATCGCCTCCACCATGGGCAGGTCGAGGGCGTTCACCGGCGCGCGGTCGAGCGCGAGAACGAGCGTGTCGTTGGTGGTCGATGGCGTGATCATGCGAAATGGTCGTCGTGACCGGCCGAGCCTGTCAAGTCGCACTCGTGGCGCGATTGCCAAAGCGTCGCTCGCCCGCGACAGTGCCGGCCGTCCATTTACCGGGGACTCTCCATGACCACGCCCCTGATCAACCGCCGCGACCTTTCCTTCGTGCTCTACGACCTGCTCGGCATCGACGGGCTGACGCGGCACGCGCGCTACGCCGACCACAGCCGCGAGACGTTCGACGCCGCCATCGACACCGCCGAGGCGATCGCCGAGGAGAAGTTCCGGCCCCACAACGCCAAGGCCGACAGGAACGAGCCGCATTTCGACGGCGAGCGCGTCCACATGATTCCCGAAGTCGCCGAAGCGATGGCGGCGTTCCGCGAGGCC
>CAMDVZ010000017.1 GCA_945878895.1 Caenispirillum bisanense
AGATAGCTGGTCTCGCGGTCCGTCGGGCGGAAGTTGCTCATCGCGGGGCGCTCCTTCGCAAAGCCGTCCCACGATTCTATACGGACGCGATTCCCGTGGGAATCCCCGACCATCCCCCACGATGCTTTAAGTCCGACAGGCTGCTAGCAGGAGCGGCGGCCCGCCGGCTATCGCCGACGGGCCGCGCCATCATCGTCCCGCGGCGATTCGGTTCGCCGCCGAGGTAACGGCCTTGAGCGAGGCGGCCACGATGTTGGCGTCCATGCCGACGCCCCAGAGGACGTGGCCGTCGGGCGTTTCCGCTTCGATGTAGCTCACCGCCGTGGCGTCGGATCCCGCCCCGGCGGCGTGCTGGTGGTAGTCGCGCACTCGCAAGGCGATGCCGCAGTTCCTTGCCAGCGCGTCGACGTAGCCGGCGATCGGACCGTTGCCCGCGCCCTCGATCTTGCGCGTCGCGCCGCCCTCGCGGATCGTGGCCTCGATCAGGCGCTGGTCGGACTTGCGCGGGTCGGGCACCGTGGTGTGGCTGACGAATTCGACCGGCGCGGCGCGCTCCAGATAGGTTTCCCTGAAGGTCGACCAGATCAGGCCGGGCACGATTTCCTTGCCGGTCTCGTCGGCGATCTGCTGTATGATCTTGCTGAACTCGACCTGCAACAGCCGCGGCATGTCGATGCCGTAGTCCTGCTTGAGGATGTAGGCGATGCCGCCCTTGCCGGACTGGCTGTTGATGCGGATGATCGCTTCGTAGCTGCGGCCGAGATCCTTCGGGTCGATCGGCAGATAGGGCACTTCCCACAGCTTGCTGTTGGACGCCTCGAGCGCCTTGAAGCCCTTGTTGATGGCGTCCTGGTGCGAGCCCGAGAAGGCCGTGAACACCAGATCGCCGCCATAGGGATGGCGCGGATGGACGGGCAGCTGGTTGCAGTATTCGACCGCCTGCCTGACCTCGTTGATGTCGCTGAAGTCGAGCTCTGGATCGACGCCTTGCGTGAACATGTTCAGCGCCAGCGTCACGATGTCGACGTTGCCGGTGCGCTCGCCGTTGCCGAACAGCGTGCCTTCGATGCGGTCCGCACCCGCCATGTAGCCGAGCTCGGCCGCCGCCACGCCGGTGCCGCGGTCGTTGTGCGGATGCAGGCTGAGGATGATCGAATCCCGGTTCCTGAAATTGCGGTGGCACCACTCGATCTGGTCGGCGTAGATGTTGGCCGAGGACATCTCGACGGTGGCGGGCAGATTGAAGATCATCTTCCTGGCCGGCGTCGGCTGGTAGACATCGGCGACCGCGCCGCAGATGTCGCGCGCGAACTCCAGTTCGGTGCCGGTGAAGCTCTCGGGCGAGTACTCGAACACCCAGTCGGTGCCGGGGTTGGCGTCGGCCAGCTTCTTGACCAGCTTCGCGCCCGATACCGCGATGTCGGTTATTCCCGCATGGTCGAGCCCGAACACGACGCGGCGCTGCAAGGTCGAGGTCGAGTTGTAGAGATGCACGATGGCGCGGTGCGAGCCTTTCAGCGATTCGAAGGTGCGCTCGATCAGCTCCGGCCGCGCCTGGGTCAACACCTGGATGGTGACGTCGGGCGGCACCATCTTCTGCTCGATCAGCTGGCGCACGAAATCGAAGTCGGTGTCGGAGGCGGCCGGGAAGCCGACCTCGATCTCCTTGAAGCCGAGCTTGACCAGTAATTTGAACATGCGGGTCTTGCGGTCCGCGTCCATCGGCTCGATCAGGGCCTGGTTGCCGTCGCGCAGATCGACCGAGCACCAGATCGGCGGCTTGTCGATGATTCGCGAGGGCCACTGGCGGTCCGGCAAGGGAACGGCGCGGAACGGCGCGTACTTGTCGCGCGCGCCCGGCATCATGGGCTTCTGTGACATGGAACTCTCCTGGTGCCCCGGCTTCTACCCGAACGGGCGGTGCGGAGCGAGCGATACGGAACGGGCGAATGGACGGGGACGCGATGCCTGCAGGCGCGTCGCACCGAGGCTCCCGGGCGAGTATCGCCGGCCGAAGCCGGCGCGAACTCAGGCCCGCGAGCCGCCGCTAAGTCGCGGCCAGAGTCTCGCGGTCGCCGATATCGGGACGATGCCCCGAGCGGCAATGGCGATGGAAGGGAGGAATTTCATGGGACGGACGCTTCGGTCGGAAGAAACGGGACATGCGCGCGCGGCGGCGCGACCGGCCTCTAGAGGCCGGCGCCGATAAGTCGTGGCGTGTCGATGCGTCCGTTCATGGACTCAAAATGACAGACGGGGCGGCGGAGTCAAGCACGCCCCGGCAAACGAAACCCCCGCCGCGGCGTCGGGCCGGCGGCGGGGGCTGGAGGAAAGCCGTCGAGGATCAGCGGCGGCCGCCGAGCGGGAAGACGAGTGCGGGAAAGCTGATCGTGATGGCGGGCCGGGCCGGCGCGTAGACCGGCGCGGGATAGGCGACCACGGGTGCGGGCGCGTAGACCACGGGCTGCGGATAGACGACTGGTTGGGCGTAAACGACGGGCGGTGGCGCGTAGTACACCGGCGCGGGCGCGACATGGATCACGGCGGCCGGATAGTAGGAGTAGCCGTGGCCATGATGGACCTGGCCCCGGTGACCCTGGCGGTAGCGGTCGTTGGCCGACGCGGGACAGGCGACCGCCACGATCGCGGCGGCGAGGCCCGCGACGGCGTCGACAATGGCGGGGTAGCGACGCATTCGAAACTCCTGAACAACACCGGACGGTGCCCTTGCGGGCGCTGGCCGGCGACTTCCCCTTGGTACGAATCTCGGCGCGTATTGTGTCCGGTTCAAGGGCGGCGTTGCCGCAATCCCGACACAATCGGGATCGCCCGGTCAGGGCATGTTGCGCGCGATCCAGTCCTCGACGAAGGCGATGGCGATGCGGGTGTAGCGGCCGCCGGTGACGACCTGGTCGAGGACGACGGCGCCGAACACGAGGCTGAAGACCGGCGGCAGGCGGAAACCGCGTTTGGCCGGTGCCGGCGGTGGCACGGGGCTGGCGGCGCCGTTTCCCCACGCGGCGCCACGGCCGGGGCCGCGTTGCTGGGCGATGCTGCGGCGGACGCGTGCGATCACGAAGAACACGATGGCCGCGAATATCGCCAGCATCGCGATCGGCGCCACCACGGTCAGCGTCGGCAACCAGTCCGGTGCCTTGCTCGCGACGGTGGGCGCGGCCGGCGGTTTGCGCGGCGTCGCCGCCGGCTTGTCGGCCGCCGGCTTGTCTGCCGGCGACTGGCGGGGGTCGAGCCTGTCGGTCGTCGATGGCGGTGCCTCGGGCTTGTTCCGGTCGCCGCCGCGGTCGATCGTCGAGGAGCCGCCGCTCGAACTCGACGACGTGCCGGCCGGCGGACGCGCCGAAGGTGGCGGTGTCGTCGTGGCCGGCGGCGACGGAGCGGGGCGGTCGGCGGTGCGAGGCTGCGGCGGGGCCGGTTTGGCGGCGGGCTTGGGCGCCGGCTTGTCGAACGTCGCCGACAAGCCCTCGACGAACCGCGACACCGGCTCCCACGCGTAGCCGCCGCCGATCGCCAGCGCGGCCACCACGAGCGCCACGATCACGGGGCGCCGCTGGCTGCCGCCGCCGTCCTCGACCGGACTGAGATTGCCGCCGCTCTCGTACTTCATCGAGTCCATCCCACGCAGCACCGTGGCGCACAGTCTACATCACGTCGGCGCGACGCACCTCCTCCGAACGCGAAACGGCGCCCTTTCGGGGCGCCGCGCGTCGATGTCGGGCCGGGCTCGCCGGCGGGTCGCCAGGTCGTCAGGCCGGCGAGGCTGCCGCCGGGTCGTGTGGCGGCGCGGCGCGGCGGTCAGCCATGAAGCGGTCGAACTCGGCCTTGTCCTTGGCGTGCCGCAGCTTTTCGAGATAGTCGCGGAATTCCTTCTGCTCCTCGTCGAGCCGCTTCAGGGTCTCGACGCGGTATTCGTCGAAGGCGGCGTTGCCGGTCGAGGCCTCGCGCCGGTCGCCGCGGCTACCACAATGGCGGCCCCAGCCGAACTTCTCGCGTACCCGGTCGCTGTCGAAGCCATGCCAGCGACCGAATTTCTCGCGTTTCCAGCAAGACATGCGTCCACTCCCTTTCAGGTAGAACAGAATGGCCAGACCCAGTGGCCAGAAGACGATGAAGGATCCGATCATCAGCGCCAGCCAGGCCGGTTTGCCGATGTCATCCAGTTTCGAAACGAGGCCCATGGATCCTCTCCATGTTAATGTTAACGACATTTACATTATCATCGCCACGTCGGTCGTCAAGGGGCTGCGGCGAAGATTTTCGCGGCCACCGACGCGTGTCCGTCAGGTCGCGCCCAGCCCCAGCCCTTGCAGATAGACCAGCACCGCGGACTCCAGCAGTTCCTCCGCCGACATCGGCGATTTGCGCCGGCCGGCGTCGCCGCGTCCGAACAGCGAGGCGACGCCATGCGCCATCGACCAGACGTGTAGCGCCACCATCAGCGTCGGGGGTCGTTTTGCGGCGGGCAGCCGGGCGCACAGCGCGTCGGCGGCCTGGCGAATGACGGCGAAGGCGCGTTCGGCGGCGGCGTGCATTTCGGGATCGGCATCGGCGGCGACACCGGATTCGAACATGGCGCTGTAGTAGGCGGTCTCGGCGCGCGCGAAGGCGAGATAGGCACGGCCAACCCGGTCGAGCGCGGCCACCGGTTCGGGGGCGCCACCGTTCCACGCCGCCGCCAGCGCCGCCTCGAACCGCTCGTATCCCTCGCGCGCCACGTCGGCCAGCAAGGCATCGCGATCCCGGTAGTGTCGGTAAGGCGCCGCGGCGCTGACGCCGGCCGCCCGCGCGGCGTCGGCGAAGGTGAAGCCTGCCGGACCCTTCTCGGCGATCAGCGCGCGAGCGGCCTCGATCAGCGCGGCGCGCAGATTGCCGTGGTGATAGGCGCGCTCGCCCCAGGGACGGTCTTTCCGGCTCATGTTAAGGGCTCTTACATGAGCGCGGCGCGCGACGCACGCGGCGCGGCGATGTCGGAAAGGGTTGTGAGTGATACCTCAATTCCGCTACAGTGGCCTCCAGCACAGTGAACGCACAGGGAGTCCTCGACCGTGGAACAGCTCAGCGCGCGCCGCCGGCGCATTCTTACCCAGATACTGCCCGCCGTGGTTCCGAGTACCTATGGCGACAACCGGTTCGGCGAGATCGACTCCAACTGGACGCCGGGCTGCGGCTACACGACATGCGGTGGCCTGCCGGCCTACGTGTCCAATCATCTCGGGCAGAACCCGTCGCACAAGAAGCGCGGCTATGGCCTTGGCGGCCTGATCGGCATGCGCAACGCGGCGCTGCGGTTCGGTGCGTGGGTGCATCACGACCCCCTCGCGACCCAAGCTTCCATCGCGCGCGGCGAGGCGCCGAAACTCCCCCGGCCCGGCGACTACTACCTGCTGTGCAGCGGCCGGGGCCGCAGCACCGGCTGCAACCACATCGCGCCGACGAGCCAGAAAATGGCCTGGCGCTACAAGGGCGCGACCATCGAGCATGTCGGCATCATCGTCGAGGCCAAGGGCGATCTCGGGCGCACCGCCGACGCGGGCCAGGGCTATTCCAAGGTGACGCAGCAGGCGCTCTACATGTTCTGCCGCTTCAACGCCGCGACCGGCCGGATGACCGGCGAGGTGGGCGCCAAGGGCCGCCCGATGCGGCGACTGTGCGGCTGGGTGAATATCGACGCGTTTCCCTTCACCGACGGGCAAGCCGTCGTCGGGGCTGGACCGCAGCACGTCAAATGGTGGAAGGAGTAACGCGGGGGGTCAGTGGCGACGGCAACCTGGCGGCTTTTCGCGCCCGGTAGTGGAGCATCGAATGGCGAACTGGTGGCAACTGGCGGAACGGGTTGGACACACCGGCGAGTCGCTGCGGCTGGACCGCATCGTGTGTCCGCATTGCCGCGCCGTGGGCGGTTTCCAGGTCGTCTTCCACACCGAGAAGGAAAAGCCGAGCTCCACGAAAAAATAAACGTCGACACGCTGGAATGCGGCACCTGCAAGCGCCACGTCACTACACTGTGGTCGGCGTCGGAGCGCGGCGATCCCTACATGTTCCGCGTGCTGCCGTGGTCGATGAAGGCCGACGAGTATCCCAGGGCGTGGCCCGACGCGGTCGGCCGCTACTGGGTACAGGCGCAGCGCAGCCTGCGCGGCGCCAACTGGGACGCCGCCGCCGCCATGGCGCGCCAGGCGCTGCGGGCGGCGTTGCGCGGCCACGACGCGCCCGGCGCTACCTTGCGCGAGCAGATCGAGCATGTCGGCGCGGCCGGCCTCTTGCCGCCGGTGCTGCGCGACTGGGCATGGGAAATGCCCAACCTCGACGCCGACGAGCTTCACGCCAACGGCGCCCAACCGCCCGATCCCGCCCATGCCGCGACCGACCTCGTGCGCTTCCTCGAATTCCTGCTCGAATATCTCTACGAGCTGCCCGCCCGCATCCGCGACCATCGCCGCCGGAGCGAGCGGCCGCAACGCGCCGCCGTGCCAACGCCGCCGCCGGCGGCCTGACCGATGGGCACGCTGGCGAAAACGATGCTCGGTTTCGCGCTGCTGGCGACCGGACTGGCGGTGTTCTGCTGGTGGGGCCTCTTCACGGTCGCCGGCCAGCGCTATTTCGACGAGATGGCGGGGATGATCCCGATGTTCGCCGGTCTGCTGGCCGTGGTCGCGGCGCTGGTCGTGGCGGTGTTGGCGGGCGTGATGCTGTGGCGGGCGAGGCGGTGGCGGTGATGCGGGGCGGCCGGCCGCTCAGCCTGAGTGGTCCTCGACGGCGCGGAACAGCCACAGCAGGAACACCCGCACCGGTTCGTCGACCATCGCGGTCGCCTCGATCCTGTACGACCAGTCCATCAGCGTTGGACTCCTGACCCGCCCCAGTTCGCTCGACATTCCGGCGTCCAGAATGGCGCCGCCGGACAAATGCAGCAGCCCGGCGGACGCCACCGAAACCTCCCACAGCGGCAGCGAAACCTCCCACAGCGGCAGCGCAGGGAACAACCAGCGCCGCTTCGCCACCCGGGCGGCGCTCGCCAGCCTCGCCCCCGATCCGTCCAGCAGCCGCCAGACCTTGCCGGTCCAGTCGCCGTGGCCATCGGCGGTTTCGGCGCTGCCCTGGACGATCGCGTACAATCGGCCATCCAGCACGAACCGGTCGTCGATCAGCGGCTTGTCGCGCAGGCACATGACGCCAACGGGCTCCTTGTCGCGCATGACCGGGGAGTGGGGCAGATCGCAGACCGGCCAGCGCGACGCCGGAATGGCCGCGCGCGCCAGCCGCTCGTCCGCCGTCGCGGACACGGCGTCCGCCATCGTGCCTACCGACAACATCGTGCGCGGTTCGATCATGCGCGGTTCGGGCACGGGTTCCTTCGGGATCCGACGCCGGTACATGTCTCGCTCCCGCCTCCACGTTCCGTGGCGTCATGCCGCGATGGCGTCCACCACCACGCTCGACGACAACGCCGATCCATCGTCGAGCCGCGACAAGGCCAGCGGCACCACCTGCACGAACGCGCGGTGTTCCGTGGTCAGATCGAACGAGATGCGGCCCAGCGCGCGCCAGTCGGAGGGCGTGGCCTCGTCGGGCATGACCACCGCCATATCCCAATCCGACTCCGCGTGTGCGTCGCCGCGCGCGATGCGGCCGGGCAGCGCCGCCTCGGCGCGCCGTTTGAACTCGCGGACGAGGCTCAGGTCGACGGCTGGCATGGGCGCAATATAGCACGAACAGGGCACTCGATCCCCGGGGGGAGCGTTGCATGGCGCGCGAACGCGGCGTATCGGTTCGGCCAATCCCGCCGGAACCAATCAGATGACCGCGAAACCCAATCACCATGTCGGCTCCAGCTTCGACAGCTGGCTCGACGAAGAAGGCATCCGTGCCGAGGTCGAGGCCGCCGCCATCGCCGCCGTTTCGGCGTGGCGCGCGGAAGCGTCCGCTACCCTTGTCGCAACGCCCGCGCCACCGCCTCCGGATCGCGCGCGATGACGCGCAGATAGCTGCGCGCGGTCTGGTCGGGCTCGCATTTGCCCTGTTCCCGGTCGCGCGGCGTGCCGAGCGGAATGCCGAAGCGTTCGGCGAAGGCCTCCTGCGTCAGCTCCGGCGTCCGGCGCGCGCCAGCGACACGGGTTTCATGCTTGCCAGTCGCCCGGGCGTCAGCGGCGGGTTGTCGGGATCGGCGAGGGCCGCCGCCTCGATTTGCGCCTCGGTCATCGGCCGCGGCGGCCATCGCCTCGGCATCGCGCGCGTGCTGCCGTCGGGCAGGACGCGCCGGAGCGTGCCGTCAGTGGAGTCGCGCCGGACGACGACGAGAGCGGCCGGTTTGGCGTAACGTGTCATTCGTCGAGCTTGGTCAAGCCGGAGAGTTCGAGCCTGTTCAGCAGGAGTTGCCGCCAATCGTTGTCGCGTGGCGCCTCGGGCGGCATGGACCCGGATATCCGCGCGTCGTCGACCCTGCCGCCCGGACGCATTTCCGGATTCGCGATGGGCAACATCAACGAAAGCTGTCGCGATCGACGCTGGTCAGTTGGGGACATGGCATCACCATTTCAGCAAATTGAATCACCTTGTGGATGGCTTGTCGAGCGATTGCGAGGCGGAAATTTTCGTTAGCTCCCGAACGATCACCTGCTCGAACGCCGGAAAGCCGTCCAGCGGTGGCCGCGTCACGGGTCCGCGAGTTTGCGGTCCACGCTCCGCGCCTTGCCATTCGCCTTGCGTTCGATGCCGTGTTTGAACAGTCTCTGGGTATTGCGGGGCGCCACGCCTTCGTACTGGACGAATTGCACGCTCTTGCCGTCGGCGCTCTCGAATCCCGAAAATAGCGCATCCCGATGGAGTTCGATGGTGAGGCTTTTCGGATAGGGCTCAATATAGACGACCTTCGCGATGCCGGCGGCCACGATGTGTCTGGCGCAGCTGTGACAGGGGAACGTGGTGACGTACATGGTTCCACCGGTCAGGCCGCTTTTGGCCGATCTGGCGACCGACAGGAGCGCCGCCATCTCGGCGTGTACAGCCCGCGAAAATTCGATCAGGTTTCTCACGTCGGTCGACATGACGGCCGACAGCACCTGATCGTCCGCGATGCCGTCCTTGAGGATTTTCCGGTCTTTCAATGCCGCCAGAACCTGCTTGTACAGCCGGTCCTTGCGGTCGTCGTTGTGGCAAATCATGCCGCCCCAGCGGAAGCACCGGTTGTCGTTCTCGCCATCCGACGGCGAGTACAGGCCACCGCCGGATCGCGGAACGTCGTTCCAGCCCAGGCCGAGCAACTCGCCGTTGGACGCGCAAACGGCGGCGCCGACCTGCCGTGACAGGCACGCGGAGTTGGCGGCCGCCGCGAAGGCCTCGGTCATCGACGTTTCGTCCACCGATGGCGAGATCACCTCGACGTTGAAGACAAGGTCCAGAAATCGTTCGGCCTTGCGTGCCAGCTTGTCGGCGTGGTCGGCGTCGTTGCGGACGAAATAGTCGGCGAGCTGGACCGTGTCGCGAACTTTTTGTCCGAAAACATCTGCTTCGTTCTCGTCCCGGACGATGATCGCGGAGGCTTTCGCGGCCGGTACGCCGCTATCGACGAGCCCTCTCGTCAGCGCTTTTTCGTCGGCAAGCACCGCGATCATCTAGAACAGGTCGCCATAGACATCCCGTAGCAAACGGGCCTCGTCGGGATGCTTGATCTCGTCGACGATATGGACCCAGCGCTTGGGCAGCGCCGCGCCGAGACCTCCGGCCCCTCCGTGATAGCCGTCCTTTTCCACGCGCCATTTCGCGATGCGTTCGATGCACAGTTTCATCAAGTGATCGGACGACTGGTTCTTCCGGAGACTGTTGCCGATATCCTGGAGCCGCTCGATGCGTTCGGCCCTCGACAGCGACGCGTCGATCGGTTTCCCGAGCGCCGCGCCGAACGGCGCGATCAGGTCGCTGACCTTCACGACGTTGGAGGTGTATCCGAATTTTTCGCTCAGGGCCTTTTCGAACGCCTTCGCGACGCCGGTCACGCCGGATCCGGCGGCGCCGACGAACGCGAGGACGAGTTCGGGTGTTCGCCGCGCGGAGACGTTGAGCACGCTTCCTCCCTGCGGCAACGTGGTCGGCGTCGGGCGGCGAAGCGACTTCACGTTCACGGACATGGCTGTGTTCCGACATGATGGGCAGGAGTGGAGGATAGATCATTATCTATATTGCGTGCAATATAATATTTATTAACTCCTAATAGGAGTATGTAATCATCGCCGATGACGCACGCATCGATTCTCCTTGCCGCGAAATCGGCTTCCTCGAATTTCGTCCACCTTCTCCAACATCGAGTTGGTCAAGTCTAGATAGTTGACCGGCGTGTATCGTTCGCGATCATTTCGCGTTTTGGCGTGAGCGGCTTGTCGCGACCCTCCGTTCCGGGCACTATTGGCGCCGACATGCGGAGTTCTTCCGGTATCTTTTATCGAAGGTTGTCATCCATGGCGACGGACGGGGTCACTATCGCGTTTGAGCTGATGTTGGATGAAATAGCCTCCGTCGTGTCAGAGGTGAATTCCAGCGGGGCCGCGCATTTTGGGAATAGCGAGTACGATGCCGCGAAGCGGCTGATCGCGTCTGCGGAAAAGCTCGCGGAATTTAGAGGGCGGCTGGAGCTTCTCAAAGATGAGTGGGCTTCCGGCTTCGACGAGGCAACGAAGGAGCAGATCAACCTGGATGTTGAGCATATTGCGCGCTCGATTGCATCGGCTCCGAAATCGTCGAAAACCGTCTTGGTGGTGAAATTCGCCGACGGAACGACGATATATGAAAACAAGGCCGCGGACAGTCTTGTTAAGGCACTGGATAGACTTGGACTGGACAAGGTTGCGAAGCTCGGAGAGAGGGTCAATAACTGGCCGCTTGTTTCGACAGAGAAGTCACCGACATATATCCAGACACCAGTAGGCGGATATTTAGTAATGACTCACAGTAGCACGCAGTCCAAGCGTGATCTGCTGCGACGTATTGCTTCAGCCCTCAACGAGAGAATTACGGTCGATATTGTTCCAGCGTAACTGACAATCTTATTGTCAGGGCCATACTGATCAATCCCCTACAACCCCAACGCCCCCCACATCCCGTCCACCTTCTCCACCACCGCCCGATCCATCGCGATCTTCCTTCCCCATTCCCTGACCGTCTCCCCCGGCCACTTGTCCGTCGCGTCCAGCCCGATCTTGCTGCCGAGCCCAGACATCGGGCTCGCGAAGTCGAGATAGTCGATCGGCGTGTGCTCGATCACCGTGATGTCGCGGGCCGGGTCCATGCGGGTCGAGAGCGCCCACATCACGTCCTTCCAGTCGCGCGCGTTTATGTCGTCGTCCACCACGATCACCCACTTGGTGTACATGAACTGCCTGAGATAGCTCCAGACGCCCATCATCACGCGCTTGGCGTGGCCGGCGTAGGCCTTCTTCATCGACACCACGGCGATGCGGTAGGAGCAGCCCTCCGGCGGCAACCAGAAATCGACGATCTCCGGGAATTGCTGGCGCAGCAGCGGAATGAACACCTCGTTCAGCGCCTCGCCCAGCACGCTGGGTTCGTCGGGCGGGCGGCCGGTGAAGGTCGAGAGGTAGATCGGCTGGCGGCGCATGGTGATGGCGCTGATCGTGAAGACCGGGAATTTCTCGACGCTGTTGTAGTAGCCGGTGTGGTCGCCGTAGGGGCCTTCGTCGCCATGCTCGTCGAGGCTGACATGGCCCTCAAGCACGATCTCGGCCTCGGCCGGCACTTTCAGCGGCACCGTCTTGCAGTCCACCAGGTCGAGCTTGCGGCCGCGTAGCAGCCCCGCGAACTGGTACTCCGACAGCGTGTCGGGGACCGGCGTGACGGCGGCCAGGATCGTGCCGGGGTCGGCGCCGATCACCACGGCGGCCGGCAGCGGCTCGCGCTTGCCCGATTTCTGCCAGCGCTGGTGATGCTGGGCGCCGCCCCTGTGCTTGAGCCAGCGCATCAGCGTTGTGTTCTTTCCCGTCACTTGCATGCGGTAGATGCCGAGGTTGAAGGCGTCCTGCTTGTCGCCCCCAGGATTGGGGCCTTGCGTCACGACCAGCGGCCAGGTGATCAGCGGCGCCGGCTCGCCCGGCCAGCAGGTCTGGATCGGCAGCCGGGCGAGATCGATGTCGTCGCCCCTCAGCACGACCTCCTGGCAGGGGGCCGGCCCCGACAGCAGGCCGCCGATGCCGGTGCCAATTGTGCGCGGCTTCATCGCCATCACGGTGCGCAGCAGCGGCAGCATCTCCAGCGCCTCGCGCCAGCCGCCCGGCGGCTCGGGCTGGCGCAGGAAGGCCAGGGTCTCGCCGACCTCGCGCAGCTGGTGCGGCTCGCGGTCCATGCCCCAGGCGACCCGCTCGACGGTGCCGAACAGGTTGACCAGCACGGGCATGTCGTAGCGCGAGCCATCGGGCCGCACGACGTTCTCGAACAGGACCGCGGGTCCCTTCTTCGCCAGCAGCCTGGTCTGGATCTCCGTCATTTCCAGCACCGGCGACACCGGTGCCGTTACCCGCACCAGCCGCCCCTCGCGTTCCAGACGGTCGACGAAATCGCGCAACGAGGCGTAGGGCATGGGTGGCTCCGGGACGTGGTCGCGGGTGTTATAGCCGATCATGGATGGCGTGGATGACCCGACGCGGCGTCGTGGCGCGCCGTTCGCGGGGCCGGAAGGCCTTCCATGGCATGGTGTTGAGTGAAAATGTTTTCGGGAATTCCTTTTTGAATCAGCGCGTTGACGCACAATGACGCTAATTTTTTAATGTTTTACCTTAGAAACGTGCCGGAGTTGGCGTATCAAGCTTACATATTCGCTACTGACTTTCCCCGTCGCCCCCGACGATCACGAGATTAGCCCCGGAGGTTTCCGCCGAACATTCCCCCGAATTTGTTCATTGATCAATTTATCCCCTGCGACGGCCTCCCCATCCCCACATGACGGCCGTCGCCGCTCCGGGCATCCCCCACAGACGGCCCGCGAGCCGTATCTGTTTCACATCATCCCAAAATACCTGGCGCCCGTCGAAAGACGGGCGCTTTTTTGGGTGCCGGGCGTGGATCTGTCCAAGCGCAAAACGATGGACAGTCGCGGCGGATCGACCGCGCAATTTTATTTCTATCCGGGTAAAATTCAGGCCCGTCGCCGCTACCCTGGCTGATCGGCTCGCGACGCCGACCTGAAATCCGGCCGGCGACCGGCAAACCCGCCGCAGCCGCGTCGAGGCGACGGCGTATCGGTCGATGCTGGCGGAATCGGCGTGCCTGGGACGCGAAATCCGCTGCGAAACCCGTCCAGATCGCGTCCGAAACGGTGTCGGGACGGCATTGGGCGCCGCCAAACCGTGCGAAACGACACCGAAAGCGGTGTCGGGACGCCTTTGGGTGCCACCAAACCGTATGAAACGACACCGAAAACGTGTCTCGCGGCACGATTCCGCGGCTTTTTGCAGGATTTTGCAGGGGTGTTCGCGGTCGCTTGCCCGGCGCGACGACGTTGGCGCTTGCCGCCACCGGCCGAACGGCGGATCGCTCGCCGTGCGCCGGAGGTCGACCAGGAGCCACGAAATTGCCCCCGTTCCAGCCCGATTGTCGTTACAACCCGGGATAGATTGATTCTCCCGTCGACGCGGCTATCCTGCCGTGAACCGGAGCGGAGAGAGCCATGCCTTTGTTGGGTGGAATCGTGCTGGCGCTGGATGTCGTCGCCATCGTCCACATCGTGCGGATGGGGTATCCGCGATGGTGGATCTACGTCGTGATCTTCGCGCCAGGCGTCGGCGCGCTGGCCTTCTTTCTGTTCGAGGTGTTGCCGGGGCTGGGCAAGACCCCGGCCGGGCAGCAGGTTGCCGCCCGCGTCCGCCACTCGCTCGACCCCGACAGGCGGCTGCGCGAACTGGGCAAGGCGCACGATCTTGCCGCCACGCCGCGCACGGCGATGGACCTGGCGGCCGAACTGTCCGATCGCGGCCGCCACGACGAGGCGCGTGCCGTGTTCGGCGAGGTGATGACCGGCCTGTTCGAGCACGACGCGGCGCTGCTGATCGGTCGCGCGCGGGTCGAGTTCGCGGCCGGCGAGTTCGCCGCCACGCGCGCCTCGCTGGATCTCGTGCAGGCCCGTCATCCCGGCTACGCCTCGCGCGAGGGCCATCTGCTCTATGCCCGCGCCGTCGAGGCGCTCGGCGACACCGCGCAAGCCAGCGAGGAATACGAGGCGTTGATCCCGACGTATCCCGGGCCCGAGGCCAAGGCGCGCTATGCCTTGATGCTGGAGCGCTCAGGGGACGCGAAGCGGGCGCGGGTCCTGTTCGCCGAGATCGAGCGGGCGCACGATGGCTGGCGCAAGAGCCTGGTGCCCGAGGACCGGGAGTGGTTCGAGCTGGCCAAGCGCAAGCTGGGATGAGCCGGCACGAACGTCCGGCGGCTTCATTTGTGGTTCCCGATATAATTTTTGAAGTAGATATGGTGACACGCTATGGTCCGGATGCATCGATATCGCAAGGGCAGGCACGAAACGTCACTGAACAGTGTTGCGTGTCTGCCGATGCGATGATCGAAGCGGTCGGTCGCGAATCAAAATATGCGCAATCGATCCAGTTTTCATCGTGAAGAATCCGGCTCGCATCCAGCCGAACCGGGCGTGAGTCCAGCCGACGTCCGCCCGAAACCGTGAATGTCCGGACAGTGTCCGGTGGAAACCAGCGATGTCCGGAGCGTGTCCGGCGGAAACCGGCGATGTCCGGCCGGAGTCGGGCCGAAACGAGGGATGTCCGGAGCGTGTCCGGGCGAAACGGCGGGGTGGGGGGTGTGGACCGGACAGACCGTCCCGAACCGGCGCCACGGGGTGTCGTGGCGGTTGACTTCCGGCTGCCCGACGGGGCTAACGTGAGACGACGCGGGCGGTGGACCCGCGGGGGAGAAGTCGATGGCGCGTATCGTCGTGCTGGCACTGGGGGCCCTGGCGCTGCTGGTCGATGGGCTGGTGTTCATCTACCGCGACGCCCGGACCATCGAGGCCGAACTGACGCAGGCCACCAACGCGGCGCTGGCCAGGGCCGGCGGCGATGGCATGCGGGTGGTCGTGCGCGGCCAGCACGCCTACATCGAAGGCGCTGCGCTGAGCGAGGCGGCGCGCGTCAAGGCCAGCGAGGCGCTGTGGCGCGTGCTTGGCCGCGACGGCGGTTTCCGGACCGGCGCGGTCACCCGGGTCGTCGTCACTGCCGGTCTGTTGCCCGAAAGCAAGCCGTTCGGGTGGCGCGCGCAGTGGGGTGCGGACGGGCGTCTCGTGCTGTCGGGATCGGTACCCGACGAGGCTACCCGCGCGACGCTGCTGGCGCATGCCCGGCTGATGTTTCCGACCGCCATCGTGGACGACCGCATGGTTCTGGCGCGCGGCGTGCCGGCCGGCGACTGGCTGGCCGCCGCCAACGCAGCACTCGATCGGCTCGCCAAGCTGGTGGTCGGCGTCGCCACCATGACCGACACGAAATACGTCGTGACGGGCGAGGCGCGCGACGACGAGGCCGCCGAGGCGGTGACCGCCGCCATGGCCCGGACGATCGCCGGCTACGAAGGCTCGGCCGAGGTGCTGGCCCGTCTCGCCGAGATCGGCACCGTCGGCGACTGCCAGATCCTGTTCGACCGCCGGCTGGCAGGCGGCAAGATCGAGTTCGAGACCGGCAGTGCCGCGATCAGCCCCGCCAGCTCGAAAATCCTCGACCAGCTGCTGCGCGCCTGCCTGCGCTGCAAGGCGTTCAAGGTGTCGATCGCCGGCCACACCGACAATGTCGGCGAACCCGACCTGAACCAGCGCCTCAGCGAGGAACGTGCCGCCGCCGTCGTCGCGTACCTGACCGCGCGCGGCATCGAGGCGGCTCGCCTGTCCTCGGCCGGTTTCGGCGAGACCAGACCGGTCGCCGACAATGCCGGCGACGAGGGCCGCGCCCGCAACCGGCGCATCGAATTCACGGTTTCGCAGTGACCTCGGGGCGCTGCGCGAAGGGGATGTTTCCATGGGCTACATGATCCTGAAAATGTGGGTGGCGCTGGCGATCGCCGGTGTCATCGGCCTGGCGGTCGGCTGGCTGTTGCGCGGTTTCGGCGGCGACGCGCGGCTGGAAGCCGAGGCGCGGCTGGCCGAGGAACGCGCCCGCGCCGGCACCGTCGATGCAAGGCTGCGCGAGGCCCGCGAGCGCGTCGCGGCACTCGAGGCCGATCTGAAGGCCGCCCGCGCGGCGACCGAGTCCTGCGAGGCCGCGCGCTCGGGCCTGCTGTCGGCGGCCGAAAGGAGCCGCACCGACCATTCGTATCTGCTCGGCCGGATCGCCGCCCTCGAAGGCGAACTGGCGAGGCTGGGCAAGGCGGCCTGACGCGGCTTCGACCTCCGGAGGGGTTGCCGCTGGCGCGAGGCTTGCTTATCCGCCTTCTCCAGGGTCACGGGAGATCGCGCCGATGAAGCGCTACTGGGTGGTGGGCGGCGAATACGCCGACACGGATTTCACGGTTTTCGCCGCCGGCAAGAGCGCCGAACGGCTGGGTCCTTTCGACAGCTACAACGAGGCGCTCAAGGTCTGGTCGGGCAAGGCGTGGGGCAGCGTCGACAGCGCCCAGACCCGCTACACGCTGCTGACCGAGGACGCCGACACCCGGGCCCAGACCCTCTACTGGGTGGTCGGCGGCGAATACGCCGATACGGGATTCTCCAGACCCGCCGCCGGCAAGCGCCTCGAACGCCTCGGCCCCTTCGCGACCGAGACGGACGCGCAGAAGGTCTGGTCGGGCAAGGCGTGGTCGACCGTCGACAGCGCCATGACCCGCTACCGCATCGAGATCGAGACCGACATCGACCAGGGCGAGCCGTAGTGGTGACCGGGGCGGGGTTTCCGGCCGAATTCTCCGACCTCCTGAGCCGCGCCGGGCGCCGGCTGCTCGACGGCGACCATCCGCTGGCGGGCGCGCTGGCCGATCCGCGCCGGCGTTTCCTCCAGGCGGGCGATCTTGTCGACCCCCGCAAGGCCGCACGGTTGCGGGTGCTGCTGGAGAGCGAGGTCGGCCCGACGCTGGAGCCGATCGACCGGCCGATTCCGCCCGAATCGATCTGGGAGATGACGGAAGACTACGCCGAGACGCTGCCCAAAACGACCCGCGCCGGCACGGTGTATTTCGACGATGCGCGCGAGCCCGGCGCCCGCGCCGCCGCCCGCATCGGTCTGGCCCGCATGCTGCGGTCGGACAGTTTCCACCGTTTCGCCGAGCGACTGGCCGGCCGGCCGCTGGCGAAAAAGCACGGCATCCAGCTGTTGCGCTACGGCCCCGGCGACTATGCCGGCCCGCACAACGACCATCATCCGGGCGAGCCCAAAGCCCGGCACGGCTATGTCGACATCCACCTGTCGCTCGCCTCGCCGACCGTCGAGCATCAATGGCTGGTGCATGCCCGGGCCGGCCATTTCAGCGAGATCGTGTCGGTGGCGGGGCCAGCCATCGTGACGGCCTACCGTCTGCCGTTCTGGCACTACACCACGCCGCTGGCGGCCCGGCCGGGCCGGGAACGCCAGGCCGTGCGCTGGGTGCTGCTGGGGACGTTCCTGTTCGCCGACGCGGCTTGATCCGGCTCAGTTGTCGTCGTCCTCGGCCTCCCGGAGCATGGCCATCGCTTCGGCCATGACGGCCGCGTCGATGGTTCGCCGGAACGCGGCGGTACGACGGTCGTCGTGGATGGTCAGGGCCGGCAGGTCGACGGTCGCGGCACCCGACGTCGCGAAGGTTTTCGCCGCGTCGCGGGCGGCACCGACCAGCGCGGCGAGGCCCTTGCCGACGAATTCGAGATCCTCGCCGGTCTCTTCGCTGGCTTCCGCCATCAGCCAGCAGCCGAGCGCCACGGCGCGACGATCCTCGGCCATCCACGTCATCAGTTCGCGGATGTCGAGGCTGCCACCGTCGGCGACCGCGAACACGAGGTCGGCGCGGGTGACGACGCGATGGAACGATCGCGGGCCATCGGTATCGACGACCAGATACGGCAGGTCGATCGTCGCGTGGCCGTCGGCGAGAATCCCGGGCAGCGCCTTGCGGGCGGCCACCGCGACGCGGGTGGTCGGCACCGGCTCCTCGGCTTCGGCGCCCAGCGCCTCGATCACCTCGCTTTCGAGCCAGTCCGCGAACACCTCCAGCCCTTCGTCGGCGCCCAAGGTCACGAGAAAGTCGCCCGCCGTGGCACCGGCCGCCGCGATCGCCGCCGCGTTGCCGCCGGTCGCCGGTCGGGGAGACGCGGCAACGGCGGTTGCCGGAGCGTGCGCGGCGGCAGGCTGGATCGGCGTCGCGACAGCCGTTCGCGGTGCCTCGATTACCTCGGTGCCGGTTCCCCGTCGGCGGCTGAAATAGAGCGCCACGCCGACCGCGACGACGAGGATGCCGGCCAGCGCCAGCCAGAATTGATCCATGTCGTTCTCCGCAAGCTTCCCCAGGCGATGCTCACATGCCGCGATTGACCGGCACGACGCTGATCGAGTTGCGCGGCTGGCCGTCGATCACGCGATCAGTGTAGGTCAGATAGACCAGCACGTTGCGCTTGGCGTCGTAGAAACGCACGACCTGGGTCTTCTTGAAGATCAGCGAGGCGCTGGCGCTGAATACCTCGCGGCCCGGCCGCAGGTGCTTGACCTTCTCGCCGTCTATGGGGCCGATCTGGCGGCAGGCGATCGAGGCCTCGCCGGGATCTTCCGCGAGGCCGAAGGCGCCCGTGATGCCGCCGGTCTCGGCTCGCGACAGATAGCAGGCGACGCCCGGCACCTCGGGGTCGTCGAACACCTCGACCTTGATCTTGTCGTTGGGGCCGAACCACTTGAAGCGATAGCTGGCGCTGCCGACGTCCTCGGCAGCCGCCGCCATCGCGACGAACGACAGGGCGGCGGCCAGCGCGGCCGACAATGGGCGGATCATGGGGGCGGTCTCCCTGAAAGACGACCGGCCGACTTTAGCCCGCCCATCGTGGCGGGCGCATGGCGATCGTCGTGCCGTCGGGTCGGGGTGTGCCCGGTCAGACCGGCGCCAGGCCTTCCTTCGGCACCTCGCCGCCGGCTTCCTTGATGGCGCGGCGGTAGTTGGCCAGCGAGTTGAACGGCTCGTAGGTCGGCAATTTCGCTCGCGCCACCGGCTTGGCTTCGCCGGTGCCCGGATCGACCAGCATCGTGGAACCGTCGCGCGCCAGCAGCGGAATCTTGCGGCCCCAGCGGCTGAAGACGCGGCGCATCGAGGCGGAGTGCTCGACGTAGGTATCGAACTCGGTCGGATCCTTGGCGAAGATCGCCTCGAAGGTGGCGGCGAACTCGTCGATGAAGGGCTGTTCGACGATGCCCATGTTGGAGATCATCCAGCAGCGGTCCTCGAACACCCAGTAGACCGACAGGCCGATGAACTCCTTCTTGCGCGTCATGTAGGGGAAGAACGGAAAGGCGCGGCAGGCGATGGTGCGGTTGTGGCGCTCGCAGAACGCCGCCCCCTTGCACTCGACGGCGCAGGCCGAGTTGTGCAGCTCCTCGACGATCTTGCGCGTCTCGTAGTCGTAGGGCTTGAACTTGCGCCACAGGTCGGTGCGCGTCTTGAGGAACGCGAATTCCGTCTTGTCGACGACGGGAACCGCCATCTGCGTGGAGCAGCAATAGGCGGAGCCGTTGTTGAGCGGCGCACATTTCTTGCCGCAGTCGAATTTCGACACCGGCGCTTCGAAGTTTTCGTACAGGGCGGCGAAATCGCCGGGAACGAGCTTGGACTTGGGCATGCGGCGTGGTCCCTGGGGGCAGGTCGACGGAACCCAGTTAGCAGTTTGTCGCGCCGCCGGCATCTGCCGCGACGTCGCCGTCAGGCAAGCACGCGCCAGACCGTGGTTTCCCGGAAGCCCCGGTTCTCCAGCTGCAGCGAGGTGGGGATCGTATAGCGGGCGCGTTCCTCGAGGCCCTCGGCGGCGAAGTAGTTGCGGCCGGGATCGCCCAGCAGCACGAGGCGCCCCTTCGCGGCGTGGCTCCGCAGCCACGCCATGGCGCGCGCGGTCATCTCGCGCTCGTAGCAGACGTCGCCGGCGATCACGATGTCGGTGTCGGGGCCGCCTGGCGGTCCGGCCAGCCAGTCCTCGGCCGACGTTTCGATGGCGAGCCCGTTGGCCTCGGCGTTGAGGCGCATGGCGGCGATGGCGACGGGATCGATCTCGTTGCCGATGGCCGTGGCGGCACCCGCCCGGCGCGCCGCCAGGGTCGCGACGCCGCAGCCGGCGGCGAAATCGATCACGCGTTTGCCCGCGACGACCTGCGGGTTGTCGAGCAGGTAGCGCGCCATCGCCTGGCCGCCCGGCCAGCAGAAAGCCCAGTAGGGTGGATCGACGTTCTGTTGCTCCAGCCAGTCCTCGGTCGCTTGCCAGATCGGCAGATAGTCGGCCGCCAGCCACAAGTTCAGCTCGGGCACCATGGCCGGGGCGATCGGCGTCGTGTGCTGGCGGATGAAGCCTTCGGGGTCGGCGGGAGCGCGGGGCATCGACCCTAGTAGCGCGCCGCGAGGATGCCGGCGAGGAAAAGCCAGCCGATCCAGCGGTTGGCGCGGAATTTGGCGAGGCAGTCGGCCTGGTTGTCGGGTTTGACAGTGGCGACCTGCCAGGCGAGATGGCCGGCGACGAGGATCAGAAACACATAGAAGATCGGGCCGAGCTGGGTCAGCCAACCGGCAGCGCCGAAGCCGAGAACGGCTATCGCGGCGAAGAACGACAGCCATGCCCTGGGATGGCGCTGGAATCGCCGCGCGGTGGAGCGCACGCCGACGATGGCGTCGTCGCGCTGGTCCTGCATGGCGTAGATCGTATCGTACACCAGCGTCCATGCGATGCCGCCGACATATAGCGCGACCGCCGGCCATTCGATGGCACCGCGCACCGCGGCCCAACCAAGCAGCGCGCCCCAGTTGAAGGCCAGGCCCAGCACGACCTGCGGCCACGAGGTGAGCCGCTTCATCAACGGGTAGATCGCGACCACGGCGAGCGATGCGAGCCCGACCACGATGGCGAACCGGTTGAAGCTGGCGAGCACTGCCGCGCCCACCAGCGCCTGGATGACCATCCACGCCAGCGCCTTGCCCACGGTGGCTTCGCCGGCCGGCAGCGGCCGGTCGCGGGTGCGCTCGACCTGCGCGTCGACGTCGCGATCGAGAATGTCGTTCCAGGTGCAGCCAGCCCCGCGCATGGCGATGGCGCCAATGAAAAACAGGGCGAAAAGCGCCAGTCCTTCGCGCCAGCCCGGCGCCGCGAGCGCCACGCCCCACCAGCCCGGAAACAGCAGCAACCACCATCCGATCGGACGGTCCCAGCGTGCCAGACGGCCGAACGGCCGCGCCCAGGCCGGCAGGACCCGCAGGGTCCAGTGGCGCGGGCGGATATCGGTGAAGCCGGCCGGTGGCGGCGAGGGCAGCGCGGGATTCGTCATGGTGTCATCATGCGGCGCGGCGATGGCCGGCTCAATCGTCGGTGTTGACGCGGGCTGATCGTAGGCGCCGATCCGGTCTATGATGTCGCCGCGGCGGGCGGCATCCGTCCACGACGCGGGCACGACAGAAGGAACGCGACCATGAGACTTTCGACATCCCTGGCAGCCCTCGGCGCGGCGGCGACGCTCCTCGCCGCGCTTTCTCTTCCAGCCGCGGCCCAGACGGCCAGGGCGATTCTCAAGACCGCCGACGGCAAGGACGCCGGCTCGGTCGATCTCGCGCAGACGGCGGCGGGCGTGCTGCTGAAGGTGTCGGTCAAGGGGCTGCCGCCCGGCGAGCACGCTTTCCATATCCACGGCGTCGGCAAGTGCGAGCCGCCCTTCACGACCGCCGGCGGTCACTTCAATCCCGGCGGCAAGAAGCATGGCATCATGGCGGCCGACGGCCATCATGCCGGCGACATGCCCAACCTGCACGTCCCCGCCAGCGGCGAGCTGATGGTCGAGATCGTGAACGCGGCCGTCACGCTGGAGAAGGACAAGCCCAATTCGGTGTTCCACGCCGGCGGCACTGCCTTCATCGTCCATGTCGGCAAGGACGACTACAAGACCGACCCGACCGGCGACGCCGGTGGCCGCCTCGCCTGCGGCGTTATCCAGTAGGTCGTTCGATATCGGTGGTCGCGCGCCGCCGCCCGCGCGGCGACGGCGATCCGGCGCGTCGATCATGTAAAGGCGGGACAATGGTACCTCGATTGTTCGTCGACGATGGGCTCGCGGATGGCGCACCGATCGAACTGGCCCTGGCGCAGTCGCATTACCTTCGCGACGTGATGCGGCTGGGCGTCGGCGCGTCGGTGACCCTGTTCAACGGTCGCGACGGCGAATGGGCGGCGGTGGTCGACGCGGTCGCCAAGCGGTCGGTGACCCTGCGCGCGACGGCGCGCAAGCGCCCGCAAACGGCCGAACCCGATCTCTGGCTGTGCTTTGCGCCGGTCAAGAAGGCACGCATCGACTTCATCGCCGAGAAGGCGACCGAGCTCGGTGCCTCGGCGCTGCGGCCGGTGCTGACGCGCCACACCATGGTCGAGCGGGTCAATGTCGAACGGCTGCGGGCCAACGCGGTCGAGGCGGCCGAGCAGACCGGGCGCCTGACCGTTCCCGTGGTCGAGGAGCCGGTGACTCTTGCGGCGATGCTGGCGACCTGGCCGGCCGGGCGGCGGCTGATGATCTGCGACGAGACCGGTGGTGGCGCGCCGGTGGCGCAAGCGCTCGCCTCGCTGGACGAAACCGGCCGCGCGGCGCCATGGGCGGTGTTGATCGGCCCCGAAGGCGGCTTCGCGCGGGAAGAGCTGGACCGGATATCGGCGGTGCCCGGCGTGCTGCCGGTGGGGCTGGGGCCCCGCATCCTGCGCGCCGACACGGCGGTCGTGGCGGCACTGGCGTGCTGGCAGGCCATGGTCGGTGACTGGCGCGCCGCGACGCCGCGATTGTCGCCGGATTACGCGACGAACCGGAATTTCGGAGACGACACAAGAGGAAACCTTATCCGAGGCATGCGCGAGGAAGGTTGAGGCCGGCCCCCGCTATTTGGTAGCAACGATCCGAACCTGGGGTGCCCGAGGGCGCCTCCAACCGGACGAAGCGTGGCGCGGCGATCGCGACGCGCAGGGAGAACGTGTATGTCGGCTCCACCCAGCGGCGCTGGCGCTCCGATCACGGATCGCCGGCAGCTGATCGAGTATTTCGAGAGCGGCAGCAAACCCGCCGACCAGTGGCGCGCCGGCACCGAGCACGAGAAGTTCGGTTTCGACCGCGCCACGCGCCGGCCGATCCCCTATGCCGGCAACGGCGGGGTGGCGGCGATCCTGGCCGGCCTGGCCGACCGCTTCGGCTGGGAGCGGATCGAGGAGAACGGCAACGCCATCGCGCTGATCCGCGGCAAGGCCAACATCACGCTCGAACCGGGCGGCCAGCTCGAACTCTCCGGCGCGCCGCTGGAAACCGCGCACGAGGCGGCCGAGGAAACCGACAACCATCTCGCCGAGGTGCGCGCGGTAGCCGAACCACTCGGCGTCGGATTCGCCGGCCTCGGTTTCACGCCGACCTGGACGCGCGAGGATTTCGACTGGATGCCCAAGGGGCGCTACCGGATCATGCGGGCCTACATGCCCAAGGTCGGCACGATGGGCCTCGACATGATGCTGCGCACCTGCACCGTGCAGACCAACGTCGACTACGGCAGCGAAGCCGACATGGTGAAGAAGTTCCGGGTGTCGCTGGCGCTGCAACCGCTGACGACCGCGCTGTTCGCCAATTCCGCCTTCGTCGAGGGCAAGGACAGCGGCTTCGTCAGTCGCCGCAGCCATGTCTGGACCGACACCGACGCCGACCGCTGCGGCATCCTGCCCTTCGTGTTCGAGGACGGTTTCGGCTTCGAGCGCTACGCCGACTACATTCTCGACGTGCCGATGTACTTCGCCTACCGCGAGGGCCGCTACATCGACATGTCGGGCAAGTCGTTCCGCGACTTCATCGCCGGCAAGCTGCACAACGACGTCGGCGACGTCGCCCGCATCACCGACTGGGGCGACCACGTCACGACCGCGTTCCCCGAGGTCCGGTTGAAGCGCTACCTCGAGATGCGGGGCTGCGATTCGGGTCCGCGCGACATGATCGTGGCATTGCCGGCGCTGTGGATGGGCTTGCTCTACGACCAGACCGCGCTCGACGCGGCGTGGGACCTCGTCAAGGACTGGACGGCCGAGGATCACGCCCTGTTGCGTCGCGAGGTGCCGCGACAGGGTCTGAAGCTGATGTTCCGGGGACGGCCGCTGCAGGCACTGGCGCAAGACGCGATCGCCATCGCCGATTCGGGCCTGAAGGCCCGCGGCCGACTCGATGCGCGGGGCCGCGACGAGACCATGCACCTGGACGCGCTGCGCCGCATCGCCGACAGCGGCGTCACGCTCGCGGACGAATGCCGGGAACGCGTCGCGGGGGCGCTCGGCGGCGATGCCGGTGGCCTCTACGAAGATCGCGCCTACTGGTGATTTCGAAGAAGTTTCTTGCGTTTGACGTGAAGATTTGAACTAAGGACAGTCTCCAGGATAACAGCTACGATTTATCGCTCTTGCGCGGGACGATGGCGTAGTTCCATTCCGGATGGAAGGCGTCGCCGCGAAGGTCGAGCGTCTTCATCTGGACATCGCTGACGCGGATGCCCTTCTCGTAGGTCCGCG
>CAMDVZ010000018.1 GCA_945878895.1 Caenispirillum bisanense
CAAACAGACCCTGATCGAGGAAGTCGCCGCATGGGAGCACGAGCGCAATACCAACCACGCCAAGGCGAACTGGCAATTCACGACCCAAAACGCCCGCATCAAGCTCAAGCACCTCTACCCTTCAATCTGAACGAATCGGGCGACTAGCCATGCCGTCCGCGGGGCGCTCGAAGCCAGTGGCTTGCATGCTGTACTCGACCGGGACCGGCATCCCCATGTCCCGGTCGAACTGACCGGCCGTTCACGCGGCGGGCTTGCCGACGCCGGGACGGGGCTGGTCTAGTCGCGCGTCGGCGCCGTATCGGGAGTCGGGCACCGCGTGGATGGAGACCCCATGGTAGCGTTGACGATCAACGGCGAGCGTCGCGACGTCGACGCCGAGCCGGACAAGCCGCTGCTCTGGGTGCTGCGCGAGAATCTTGGCCTCGTGGGCACCAAGTTCGGCTGCGGCGTGGCAGCGTGCGGTGCGTGCACGGTGCATGTCGATGGGGTCGCCACGCGATCGTGTTCGGTGCCGCTGGATCAGGTCGCCGGCAAGTCGGTTACGACCATCGAGGGGCTCGGCGGCGACAGGATCCATGCCGCCCAGCTGGCGTGGATCGAGCTGCAGGTGCCGCAATGCGGCTACTGCCAGCCCGGCTTCATCATGGCAGCCGCGGCGTTGCTGGCGGAAAAGCCGAAGCCGACCGACGCCGACATCGACTCGGCGCTGACCAACATCTGCCGTTGCGGTACCTACCAGTCGATCCGCAAAGCGGTGCATCGCGCCGCCGAAATGGCCGGAGCGCGGCGATGAAGCTCACCCGGCGGAAGCTGATCGTCGGCGGCGTGCTGGGCGGCGGCGCGTTGCTGGTGGGCTGGTGGTTCGCCAAGGACCGCGACCGGCTTGGCGACCGCACCGTGTTCAAGGCCCGGATGGGCGAAGTCGCCCTCAATGGCTGGGTCAAGGTCGGGCGCGACGGTTCGATCACGGTGGCCGCCCCACGCGCCGAGATGGGGCAAGGCATCCACAGTGCGCTGGCGGCGCTCGTTGCCGAGGAGATGGATGCGAAGTGGTCCGACGTGCGCGTCGAGGACGCCGCCGACCTGAATGTCTATCGCAACGTCGAGATCCTGATCGATGGGTTGCCGTTCTCTCCCGAGGAAACGGGCCGGATGATCGACGTCGCCAAATGGGCGGGCTCGCGCGTGTCGGGCCTGCTCGGCGTTGTGGCGACCGGCGGCAGCACGTCGGTGCGCGACGCGTGGGAGCCGATGCGGCTGGCCGGTGCCTCGGCGCGCGATCTGCTGTTGCGCGCGGCGGCGGCGAAGGCGGGCGTCGATCGCAAGACGTTGACGGTCGTGGAGTCCGAAGTGCGCGACGCCGCGGGCAAGAAGATCGCGACCTACGGCGAACTGGCCGCGACCCTTGGCGCGTTGCAGCCGTTGCGCGACGTGCCGGTCAAGAAGGCCGGCGAGTTCAGGCTGATCGGCAAACCGCTGCCGCGCATCGACGTGCCGGCCAAGGTCATGGGCACGGCGGGCTACGGTACCGACGTGCGCTTGCCGGACATGCTCTACGCGGCGATCGCCAACTGCCCGACGTTCGGCGGCAAGACGAAGGGGTTCTCGCTGCCGTCGGCTGGCTTGCCCAAGGGCATCGTCAAGGTGATCGAGCTACCGACCGCCATCGCCGTGGTTGCCGACAGCTGGTGGCGGGCGAACAAATTCCTGACCGGAGGCGACCTCAGGCTGAACTGGGACGCCGGTCCCAACGCCGGCCTCGACTCGCGCGCGATCGCGGCCGACTACGCGGGGCTGCTCAAGGATGGCAAGCCGAAGCTGACGCGCAGCCGCGGCGCCGACACGCCGCCCGCGGACGCGAAGTTCCTGCCCGCGACCTACACCGCACCCTATCTGGCGCACGCCACCATGGAGCCGATGAACTGCACGTCGTTGCTTGATCGCGGCGCGCTGACCATCTGGATGCCCAATCAGTCCTCGTCCCTGATGCGCTATGTCGGGGCGAAGGAGGCGGGCCTCGATCAGGACAAGGTGACCGTCCACACCACCTATCTCGGCGGCGGCTTCGGTCGCCGCGCCGAGGTCGACCTGGTGCGCCAGGCAGTGGCGCTCGCCAAGGCGTTGCCCGGCAAGCCGATCCAGGTGCTGTGGTCGCGCGAAGAGGATATTCAGCACGACTTCTACCGTCCGATGGCGACGGCGCGCTTCGTCGCCGACATTCCGGCCGATCCGAAGGCACTACCCGGCTGGACGGTGCGTCTGGTCGGCCAGTCGGCCTCCAGCCAGTTTCCCGGCCGCGTGCTGGGCATCGGCGAGACCGGCGATCCCGACGGAAACAGCGTCGAGAATCCGCCCTATGCGTTCGCGCGCTACCGGCTCGACGCCATCGTGCCACAAGGCCCCGTGCCGGTCGGGTTCTGGCGTTCGGTCGGTCACTCCCACACCGCCTTCTTCGACGAATGCTTCCTCGACGAGGTCGCGATCGCCATGGGGCGCGATCCGTTGGAGTTGCGCCGCGCGCTGCTGAAGGACAAGCCGCGTCATCTGGCCGTGCTCGACGCCGTCGCCAAGGCGTCTGGCTGGGGCACGCCGTTGCCGGCGGCAACCGGACGCGGGATCGCGTTGCGCGCGTCGTTCGGTTCGATCGTCGCCCAGGTCGCGGAAGTCGCCGTCGAGGGCAGGACGATCCGGGTCCGCAAGGTGTTCTGCGCCATCGGCTGCGGTATCGTCGTCAACCCGGCCATCGTGCGGGCGCAGATGGAGAGCGGCATCGTCTATGGCCTGTCGGCCGCGTTGCACGGCCGCATCACGATCAAGGGCGGCGCGGTCGAGCAGGCCAACTTTCCCGACTACGACGCGGTGCGGATGGCCGACATGCCGGCGGTCGAGACCATTCTCGTGGAGTCGAAGGACGCGCCGCTCGGCGGCGTCGGCGAACCCGGCACGCCACCCATCGCGCCAGCTGTCGGCAACGCCATCTTCGCCGCGACCGGCAAGCGCCTGCGCAATTTGCCGTTCGAACTGAAGTAGTGGGTGAGCCCGACGACGCCTCGCCCGGCCCCTAACCGGCGAAGTCGCGCAGGACTTTCCCGGGGCGGGCGCTGGTCGACATCAAGCCTGTCGGGTCGACAATCCGCGTGCCGTTGACCCAGACGCCGTGCAGGCCGGTCGCGCCGGCCACCAGGCGGGCGGCGCCGGCGGGCAGGTCGTTGACGCGGCGCTTGGGGCTGCGTCCGATCGTGGCGGGATCGAACAGCATCATGTCGGCGGCCTTGCCGACCTCCAGCGTGCCGCGGTCGCGCAGGCCGAAGATGCCGGCCGGCTTGCCCGACAGTTCGTGCACGGCCTCCTCGATCGTCAGGTCGCCGCGCTCGCGCACCCAGCGGCCGAGCAGGTGGAGACCGAAACCGGCATCGCAAAACAGGGTCAGATGCGCGCCGGCGTCGGAGAGGGCGACGCTGCCGTTGGGATCCTTCAGCAGCAACTTCACCTTGTCTTCGTCGCTGTTGAGTATCTGGGCGATGAACAGCGTGCCGAATTCCTCGGCGATGCCGAAATCGAGCAGCCAGTCGAGCGGCGGTTTTCCCGCGGCGCGCGCGAGATCGGCGACGTTGCGTCCCGCCAGCGACGCGTGCTCGGGTTTGACGGGTTCGAGGATTTCGACCGTGTGCCACTGGTCGGTGAAGCGGTTGAGCGAGCCCGGCTTCACCAGTTCAGCCCGCACGGCGGCGCGGAACGCCGGATCGGCGTAAAGTCGCTTCAGCGCGTCGTGATCGGCATAGGCGGCGATGGCGGGCTTCCACGACGCCATTGCCTCGAACAGGTAGGCGGAGTCGAGCCGGAAATCCATCGTCACCGGCGTGCAGGCAACCTGGCCGTAGAGGCGGCGACCGCGGCCGACGGCGGCGGCGATGGCGGAGAGATCGTCGAAGACGCGTGTCGGGTTCGCGTGGTCGTATTGCAGGGCGGCGACCATCACGGGCCGGCCCGAGTCGGCAGCCAGCGACTCAAGGAACGCGATGCTGGTGACGCTGCCCTTGGTCAGCATGTAGATGCCGCGGCCGGACTCGCCCATCGCCTTGACGAGCGCGCGATGCTCGGCATCCGATGCCAGCCGCGAGGGCATCGGCGTGCCGCCCCAGCCGTTGTGTCCCTCGAACGTCGAGTTGGCGAAGCCGACGGCGCCCGCCGCCATCGCTTCGCGCACCAGGGTCTGCATGCGGGCGATCTCGTCGTCCGTCGCGGCGCGCTTCGTTGCATCGTCGCCCATCACCCAGGTGCGCAGCGAGGAGTGGCCGCAATAGGCCGCGACGTTCGGCACGACGCCGAGGCGCCCCAGCGCGTCGAGATACTCCGGAAAGGTCTCGAACTCCCAGCGCGTGCCGGTCATCAGCGCGTCGAGCGCCATGCCCTCGACCTGGGTGAGGTTGCGCAACGTGCGCTCGCGGTCGGCGGGACGGCAGGGCGCGATGGTGAAGCCGCAATTGCCGATCATCACGGTCGTGACGCCGAGCTCGGTCGAGGGAGTCGCGAACGCGTCCCAGGTGAGTTGGGCGTCATAGTGCGTGTGGCTGTCGATGATGCCGGGCGCGAGCGTCAATCCGTCCGCCACGACGGTCTCGCGCGCCTCGCCGAGGCCGGAGCCGATGGCGACGAGGCGTCCGGTGGCAATGGCGACGTCGGCGGAAAAGCCGGGCTTGCCGGTGCCGTCGACGACGGTGGCGCCGCGGATAACGAGATCGTGCATCGCGATGGTCTCCGGTCGAATGGCGGGATCAGTTGCCGGGCTTGATGTCGGCGTCCTTGATGACCTTGGCCCATTTCGGGATATCCCGCGCGATCGTCGCGGTCACCTCGGCGGCCGTGCTGCCCACCGGCTCGAGTCCGAGCACCGCGAAGCGCTTGATCATCTCGGGGTCGGCGAGAACCTTGAGTGCCTCGGCGCGCACTTTCTCGACGATGGCCTGGGACGTGCCGGCCGGCGCCAGCAGCGCGAACCACGAGGTCGCCTCGAAGCCGGGGAAGCCGGATTCCGCGAAGGTCGGCAGGTCGGGTGCGTTGGGCGAGCGTTTGAGCGAGGTCACTCCGATGCCGCGCAGACGGCCGTCGCGTACCAGCGGCAACATGGCGCCGGCGTTCTGGATCGCGACCGGAACGATGCCGCCCAGCGTGTCGGTCATCACCGCGCCGCGATAGGGCACGTGGACCATCTTGATGCCGGCCTGGAAGGCGAACATCTCGCCCGCGATGTGCTGGGGCGTGCCGATGCCGGGCGAACCGAACGAGATCTTGCCTGGCTCGGCTTTGGCGCGAGCGACGAGGTCGGCGATCGACTTGACCGGAAAATCGTTGTTCACGGCGAAGACGCTGGGCATCGCGAGCGTGATCGAAATCGGGGTGAAATCCTTGACGGGATCGAACGGCATGGTCTGCATCGCCGGCATCACGGTCACCGCGGCGTTGCCGGTCCACATCAGCATGTAGCCATCCGCGGGAGCCTTGGCGACGCGGTCGACGGCGATGCTGCCGCTGGCGCCCGAGATGTTCTCGACCGTGACCGGCTGTCCCCATGCCTCGGTGAATCTCTGCGCGAACAGGCGGGCCGTCACGTCGGTGGCGCTGCCCGGCGTGAAGCCGACGATCAGGCGCACCGGCCTTTCAGGCCAACTTGTCTGGGCGAAGACGGGCGTGACGCCGAGTGTCAGGACTATCGCCGCCAGCAGCGCGTGGATGGACTTCATCGTGGTGCCTCGCCCGAAATGGAGTTGTTGATTGCCGTTGCCCGGAGGCTAGAGGCATTGGTCGCTGTCGCGCAATGCGGGAATCAGGGGTCGGCCGATGAACGGCGCTGTCGCCGCGGCTGAACGGCGCCGTCGCCACGGCGCCCAGCGGACACCCCCCACCTGGCGGTTTGGGCTGGACGACGCCGATTTCGGCTGGACGAGCCCGTTTTCGGCTGGTTGGCGCTCGCGACGGCTGGACGGAGGACCGAATCGAGTGGACGCTCGGCGCATTTCGGATGGACGAAGGCTGGACGCGCGACTCCCGACGCTGGACGACGCCGGGATGGCGAGGGCGCGGTACGCCTCAACGGCCGTGAATGATTTGCCTGACATGGTCGTGGATTGCTCCGCGAAGGGAGCGTCTTTCGATCAATGTAATATGTATAAAATGACTTTCAATGACCCATCTTTCGAGAGAGTCGGGTGAGCGGCGGTTTCGACCGGGCCGTGACAGGTGGTCGGGGTTGGGACAAGATCGGGGCTCGCCCGGTTTTCCGTACGAAAGGAACACGCCATGGCCGCGCCCAGCAAATTCGCGCATGTCGTCTACAACACCCACCGCTACGCCGAGATGGTCGACTGGTACAAGCGCGTCTTCGAGGCGCGCGTCGCCCACGCCGGGGACCGGCTGACGTTCCTGACCTACGACGAGGAGCACCACCGGTTCGCGTTCGTCAACATGGGGCCAGTACCGGACGGCGGCCTGCCGGCACGCACCGGCATGGAAGTTGGCGTCAACCACCTCGCCTATACGTGGAACGGTCTTGGCGAGCTGCTCGATACCTACAAGCGGCTGAAGGCGATGGGCGTGACGCCGTACCGTCCGATCCGGCATGGCCTGACCTTGTCGATGTACTACCGCGATCCCGACGGCAACCAGCTCGAATTCCAGGTCGACGCGATGGATGCGAAACTCGCCAACGACTTCATGGCCGGCGAGGCGTTCGCGAAGAACCCGATCGGAGAGCCGTTCGACCCCGAGGTGCTCCTTGCCCGCTACGAGTCCGGGCAACCGGTCGACGACCTGGTCTTTCGCTCCGACCAGGCCGAAGCCGCCGCCGCGACGCCGCTGGCGACCATGGACGTCGAGACCCGTGCCCGCTTCGGAACACAACACGCCGCCGGGCGGGCCTGAGCGGCGAGGTCGTGGCATTGGACGAAACCGCCGTCCTGATCGCCGGCGGTGGCCCGATCGGGCTGACGCTGGGACTGGAGCTGTCGGCGCGCGGCGTGCCGTGCGTCGTGGTGGAGCGCAACGCCACCACGACGAGCTATCCGAAAATGGACCTGACCAACAGCCGGTCGATGGAGCTGTACGGCCGGCTGGGACTGTCGGAGCGCATCCGCGACGCGGCGGTGCCGCGCGACAACGATTTCGACGTCGCGTGGATCACGGGCCTCGGCGGCCACGAATTGCACCGCTTCCGGTATCCCTCGCAGATCGCGATGCGCGAGCGTATCCGTGCCCGCAACGATGGCTCGATGCCGGCGGAACCGGCGGTCCGGATGTCGCAGATCGAACTCGAACCGGTGCTGAAGAGGGCGCTGGAAGCACACGACATCGCCAGCGTGCGATTCGGCTGGGCGTTCGAAAGCCTGCGGCAGGACGCCGATGGCGTGACCTGTCTGGTCCGCGAGTGCGCCACGGGCGAGGCGAGGACCGTGCGCTGTCGCTATCTCGTGGGCTGCGACGGCGGCGGCAGCACGGTGCGCAACGCGCTCGGCATCCGCCTCGAAGGCACCGCCGGAGTCCGGCAATCCTACATGATTCATTTCCGCTCCCGCGCCCACGACCTGCTGCGCTGGCGCGGCGGGGCGTGGCACTACCAGAGCGGTCGGGGCACCCTGATCGCCCAGGACGACGACCAGTACTGGACGCTCCAGCTGCGCGTGCGGACCGGCGTCGATCCCTCGACGCTCGATCCCCGGGCGGCGATGCGGGACTGTTTCGGCGCCGATATCGAGGCCGACATCCTGCTGGCCAATGCGTGGACCGCGCATCTGCTCGTCGCGGACAAGTATCGCGATGGCCGCGTGTTCCTCGCCGGGGACGCCGCGCATCAGTTCGTGCCGACCGGTGGCTACGGCATGAACACCGGCGTCGGCGACGCGGTCGATCTGGGTTGGAAGCTGGCGGCGACGATCCGCGACAATGCCGGTTCGCAGTTGCTGGAGTCATACGAGATCGAGCGTCGCCCCGTGGCGTTGCGCAACCGCGAGGCCTCGCGTGCCAACGTGATGGTCCGGTTCGCGATCCTCGAACGGTTCGACGCCGCGGGCGACATCGAAAGCGACACACCCGAAGCGGCGGACAACCGGGGGCGACTTGCGGCGAACATCCGCGATCTCGGCAACCTCGAGAACGAGCAGTGGGGCACCGAGTACGGTTTCGTCTACGCGGACTCGCCGGTGACCGCCCGCGAGGCCGGTGCGCCGCCGCCGTTCGACGCGGGTGTCAACACGCCCACGACCTATCCCGGCGCTCGGCTTCCCAGCGTCGTTCTGCCCGATGGCGAGGCGCTCTACGCAAAGCTGCATTCGGGCTTCACGCTGATCGCGTTCGGCGCTGTCGATGTCGGCGATATCGAACCGGTCGCGGCGGCGCATGAAATGTCTCTGCGGTTGCTGCGGCTGCCGGACGACGATCTGGCGCGCATCTACGAGCGCAAGCTCGTCCTGGTCCGACCCGATCACCATGTCGCCTGGCGCGGCGATGCCGCACCGGCGAGCTGGCTGGCGTTGGTTGACCTCGTTCTCGGGCGGACTTCGGGTGGGGCCTGACCGGTAGACGAGGCCGGGCGGCCGGCGCCCCCTCCGCGGGCGTTGCCAGTGTCGGAAGGACGCGCGGGGCCGGGCGGGGGCGGCCACGCGTGAGTCGAACGCTCCCCCGTCGTCCCCCTTGCCAACCGTCCGGGACAGGAGGAGCATTCCGGAGTCAGACTTTAGTCAGACCAAGCGCCGGAGGCGCATCGATCAACGAGGGGAGCTAACGTGCCATGCGTGCGTCTATTCGTTTCGTCGTCCTGCTTGCGGCACTCGCCGGATTGTTCGCGCTCGCCGGGGTCGCCAACGCCCAGAAACCGGGCGGCACCCTGCGCATCCAGCTGATGGACACGCCGCCCAGCCCCTCGATCCACGAGGAGGCCACGGTCACCGTCGCGGTGCCCTTCATGGCGCTCTACAACAATCTCGTCGTTTACGACCAGGCGATCGCGCGCAACACTTTCGAGTCGATCCGGCCCGACCTGGCGACGTCGTGGTCGACCAGCCCCGATGGCAAGAAGCTGACGTTCAAGCTGCGACCGGGCGTCAAGTGGCACGATGGCAAACCGTTCACGGCGGAGGACGTGCGCTGCACCTTCGAGGCGCTGCTCGGCACGTCCGAGCCGAAGATCCGCCGCAATCCGCGTGGCGCCTGGTACACCAACGTCGAGAAGGTGACGGCCGACGCAGCCTTGGAAGCGACGTTCCATCTCAAGGCACCGCAGGTATCGCTGGTGGCGTTGCTGGCGTCGGGCTATTCGCCGATCTACCCTTGTCACGTGTCGCTGACGGACATGCGGCGGCATCCGATCGGAACCGGCCCCTTCAAGTTCGTCGAGTTGAAGAACAACGTGGGCGTCAAGCTGATCAAGAACACGGAGTACTGGAAGCCGGGCCGGCCCTATCTCGACGCCATCGAGTACACGATCCTACCCGACCGGGCGACGCGCATGCTCGCCTTCACCGCGGGTCGCTTCGACATGACGTTTCCCGCCGATGTCACCGTGCCGCTGCTGAAGAATATCAGGAAGGAGGCGCCCCACGCGCAATGCACGCTGAGGCCTTCCGGCGTGAGCGCCAACCTGATCATCAATCGCGATCTGCCGCCGTTCGACAATCCGCTCGTGCGCAAGGCTCTGGCGCTCACGCTCGACCGCAAGGCCTTCTCCGACATTCTGAGCGAAGGCCACGATCCGATCGGTGGCACCATGCTGCCGCCGCCCGAGGGTGTCTGGGGCCTGTCGGCGGCCGACCTCAAGGACATGCCCGGCTACGGCGACGTCGACGCCAGCCGCGAACAGGCGCGCGCCCTGATGAGGCAGGTCGGCTACGGACCCGACAAGAAGCTGAAGATCAAGGTCAGCACCCGCAACATCGCGTCCTTCAAGGATCCGGCCGTGATCCTGATCGACCAGCTACGGCACGTCTACGTGGAGGCCGAGCTCGAGATCATCGACACCGCCGCCTACTACAGCCGCATGTTCAAGAAGGACTACGTCGTTGGGCTCAACCTCACCGGCAGCGCGGTCGACGATCCCGACCAGCATTTCTTCGAGAACTACGCCTGTGGCTCGCCGCGCAACTACAACAACTACTGCAGTCCGGAAGTCACCGCGATGATGAATGCGCAGTCGAGCGAGCCGGATCAGAACAAGCGTCGCAAGATGGTGGCCGACATCGAGCGCAAGCTGGCCGACGATGTCGCGCGTCCGATCATCCTGCACGGCGTCGCCGCCGGCTGCTGGCAGCCGCACGTCAAGGGGCTGACGCTGATGGTCAACAGCATCTACAACGGCTGGCGGTTCGAGGATATCTGGCTGGACAAGTAGGCGCGCCGTCCGCACCTTCGGGGCGGGCAGCAGAAGAGGCCGGACGATGTTCATCCGCAATACCTGGTACGTCGCGGGCTGGGACGAGGAGGTGCCGCGCGATGGCTTCCTCGCCCGCACCATCCTGAACACGCCGGTGGCGCTGTGGCGCGACGAGTCGGGCGCGGTGGTGGCGTTCGAGGACATGTGCCCGCATCGTGGCGCGCCGCTGTCGCGCGGCCGGCGCGAGGGCGACAAGGTGCGTTGCCTCTATCACGGCCTGTTGTTCGACCGCGCCGGCACCTGCGTGGAGGTTCCCTCCCAGGACACGCCGGTGAAGGCCTGCGTACGGACTTTTCCCGTGGTCGAGCGGCATCGCTGGATCTGGATCTGGCCGGGCGATCCGGCGATGGCCGACCCGGCGCTGATTCCCGACACGCACTGGCTCGACGATCCGGCGTGGCGGAGTTTGAGTGGCTACACCCACTACCAATCCAACTATCTGCCGATCTGCGATAACCTGCTCGATCTGGCGCATCTGCCCTACGTCCATCCCACGACGCTCGGCGGCTCGGAGGACTACGCGCGCGCTCCGGCGAAGGTCGAGCGGCTGGAGCGCGGCCTGAAAGTGACGCGCTGGGCGCTGCGCACGGCACCGCCGCCGTTCTTGCAGAAGGTTCGGCCGTTTCCGGGCCTCGTGGATCGCTGGAACATCTACGATTTCCTGATTCCCGGCATCTTCCTGATGGATTCCGGCATCGCCGATACCGGCACCGGCGCCCCCGAGGGCAACCGCGAGGGTGCCGCGGAGTTCCACGGTTGCCAGGCGTTGACGCCGGAGACCGAAAACTCGACGCACTATTTCTTCGCCCACCCGCACAACTTCGCCATCGACCGCCCCGAGGTGACGAAATCGATCCACGACAGTGTCGTCGAGGCCTTCATGGAGGACCGCGCCATGGTGACCGCGCAGGCCCGCAACCTCGAGTTGCGTCCCGACTTCCGCATGACCGCGATTCGGGCCGACGCGGCGCTGAGTCAGTTCCGCTGGATCGTGGAGCGCGCGCTGGAGGTCGAGGCCGCACCGGCGACGAAGGCAGCGGAGTAGGGGCGACGGCCCTCGACCTCCTCGCGAATTCACGAACAGGTCGCGCGCTGCCCGGACACGACGACGCGATGGCAGCGACGGAGCGTCCCGTGCCAGGTTCGGGCGCGCGCGACAAGGCCGAGCGCCCCATTCCGGCGATTGCCAGCGGCGAAAGGAAAGCCAGATGAACGATCTCGTGCTCAAAGGCGGTCGTCTGATCGATCCCTCGCAGGGCATCGACGCGACCACCGATATCGCGTTCGCGGGGGGCAAGGTCTCGGCGATCGGGGAGGGGCTGGTTGGTCGCGACGTGCGCGACGTGTCGGGCAAGATCGTGACGCCGGGACTGATCGATCTGCACACCCACGTCTACTGGGGCGGTACGTCGCTCGGTGTTGCCGCGGAGCTGCTGGCGCGCAGCGGTGGCGTGACGACCTTCATCGACGCCGGCAGCGCCGGTGCCGGCAACTTCCCAGGCTTCCGCAAGCACGTCATCGAGCCCTCGCCGGTGCGTATCCTGCCCTATCTGAACGTATCGTTTCCGGGAATCTTCGCGTTCTCGAAGAGCGTCATGCACGGCGAGAGCGCGGATCTGAAGTTGCTGGACCTGCGCGAATGCGCCCGCGTCGTGCAAGAGAACGCCGACCTGATCCTCGGTATCAAGGTACGGGTGGGCAAATCCGCCAGCGGCGACAGCGGCCTGGCACCACTCGACATGGCGCTGGACGTCGCCGAGGAGGTCGGCGCGCCGGTCATGGCGCATCTCGACAATCCGCCGCCGGCGCGCCGCGACGTGCTCGCGCGGTTGCGGCGCGGGGATATCCTGACGCACTGCTTCCGGCCCTTTCCCAACGCGCCGGTCCATCCCGACGGCCGGGTGCGCGAGGAGGTCATCGAGGCGCGCGCGCGTGGCGTGCTGTTCGACATCGGCCACGGCGGCGGTTCGTTCGGCTTCAGGACGACGCGCGGCATGCTGGCCGCGGGCTTCCTGCCCGACGCGATCTCCTCGGACGTCCACGCAGTCTCCATCGAGGGACCGGCATTCGATCTGCTGACGACGATGTCGAAGTTCCTCTGCCTCGGCCTCGATCTGTCGACCGTCGTTCGCCTCGCCACCGTCGGGCCGGCATCGGCGATCCGGCGTCCCGAGCTCGGCACGCTGAAGCCGGGCGCGATCGGCGACGCGACCATCCTCGATCTGGCGACCGGTCGTTTCGACTACGCCGACACAATCGGCGAGCACCTGATCGGCGACCGTCGTCTGCTGTCGGCCGGCGTCGTGTTGGCCGGAAAGTGGTGGCATCCGCTCTGACGCATGGCGAAACGCGGCGGCCGGCATGCGCGGGGCCGCGGTGGAAACAGCGGCGGCGCGCGCTACGATGGGGCAGCGACAACCCAGGAGGAAAGCCCGTGATCAGCCGCAAGCAACGTATCCCGATGCGCGACCTGTCGACCCTGTCGGCGGAGGACCGGGAGGGCGTCGAGAAGAACGCCATGAACGGGCGCGTCTTCAATATCTTCAAGGTGTTGGCCAACCACCCCAAGCTGGTGAAGCGCTGGACGCCGTTCGCGGGCCACATCCTCTCCAAGCAGACCCTGCCGTTCCGCGACCGCGAGATGCTGATCCTGCGCATCGGCTGGGTGAACCAGGCCGAGTACGAGTTTGCCCAGCACGAGCTGATCGCCAAGCGCGGTGGCGTGAGCGACGCCGACATCGAGAAGGTCAAGAAGGGTCCGTCGGCCGACTGGAACGAGCACGAACGGGCCCTGATGCAGGCGGTCGACGACCTGTTCGAGAATTCGGTGGTGTCGGATGTCACCTGGGCGACGCTGTCGAAAACCTGCTCGACCGAGCAGATGATGGACGTGGTGTTCACCATCGGCCAGTACAATCTCGTGTCTTGGGCGCTCAACAGCTTCGGCGTGCCGCTCGACGACTTCCTGCCGGGTGCAAAAAAGTGAGGTTGGCCGGCAAGGTCGGCATCGTCGTCGGCGCCGGCCAGACGCCGGGCGAGACCATTGGCAACGGACGCGCCGCGGCGTTGTTGTTCGCGCGCGAGGGCGCCAGGGTGCTGCTGGTCGACCGCGATCTGAAGCTCGCCGAGGAGACCGCGGCTCTCGTCGGCAAGGAAGGCGGCACCGCGCTTTGTTTCGAGGGCGACTGGAGCAAGGCGGCAACCGGCAAGGCCTACGTCAAGGCCTGCGTCGATGCCTGGGGGCGGGTCGACTTCCTGCACAACAACGTCGGCATCGGCGGTGGGGACGCGCCGCCCGCGCGCGTGACCGAGGAGGCCTATGACCGCATCATGCGGGTCAATCTCAAGGGGTGCCTGTTTTCATGCCAGGCGGTGCTGCCGGTCATGCGGGAACAGGGATCGGGCTCGATCGTGAACAGTTCCTCGATCGCCGCGGTGGTCTACGCGCCCTCGCTGACGGCCTACAAGCTCTCGAAGATGGGCATCAACATGCTGGGCCAGCAGCTCGCGCTGTCGCATGGCAAGTACGGCATCCGCGTCAACACGATCATGCCGGGCCTGATGGACACGCCGATGGCCATCGAGGGATTCGTGAAGGAACACGGCGTGTCGCGCGCCGACCTGCGGGCCGAGCGCGACAAGCAGGTGCCGTTGCTGGGGAAGATGGGCAGCGGCTGGGACATCGGCTACGCGTCGTTGTTCCTGCACTCGGACGAAGCCAAATTCGTCACCGGCGTCGTGCTGCCGGTCGATGGCGGGCAGAGCGCGCGGATCGGCTAGGAACATGGCGACGCGCACGATCGTGCGGTTTCCCGATCCGCGTCTGCGGGAGCGGGCGGCGGAGGTCGTGGCGTTCGATGCGGCGCTGCGTTCGCTGGCGGCGGACCTTCTCGACACGATGCGGGCGGTGGCGGGTATCGGGATCACGGCTCCGCACGTCGGCGTGCTGCTGCGCCTCGTCGTGCTCGAGCTGACTCCGGCGGACGGCGTGCGCACCTACGTCAATCCGCGCGTGACCTGGTCCTCGCCGGAAACCATCCGCCACCAGGAAGGCAGCGTGTCGATGCCTGGCGTCGCCGCCGATGTCGAGCGGCCCGCGCGGGTCCGGGTCGCGTTCCAGGACCTCGCGGGAGCCGAGGCGACCGAGGAGGCCGACGGGCTGCTGGCGGTGTGTCTGCAGCACGAGATCGACCAGCTCGACGGCATTTTCTGGACCCAGCGCCTCTCGCGCCTCAAGCGCGAGCAGCTGGTCCGGCGTTACGAAAAGATCGGGCGGGGTCGATAGGAGGTCCGGTCAGGCGCGGTGGTGGACCGGCGTCATGCCGTAGACCGGCGTCGGCAGTCCTTCGAAGCGCGCCTTGAGCTGCAGCGCGAGATAGCGCGAGTAGTGGCGCGACTGGGCGAGATTGCCGCCGTGGAACCACAAGCCCTCCTGCGCCGTCGGCTTCCACATGTTGCGCAGTTCGCCTTCCCAGGGACCGGGATCCTTCGTCGTCGCCGAACCCAGCCCCCAGCAGGCCCCGACCTTGTCGGCGACCTCGCGCGAGATCAGGCTGGCGGCCCAGCCGTTCATCGAGCCGTAGCCGGTGGCGTAAACCACGAGATCGGCCGGCAGCACGCTGCCGTCGTCGAGCACGACGGAGTCCTCCGTCAGGCGGTCGACCTCGACTTTGGTGCGCAGCTTGATGGCGCCGCTGGCGATCAGCTCCGAGGCGCCCACCTCGATGTAGTAGCCAGACCCGCGGCGCAGATACATCTGGCCGATGCCGGTCTCGTCATCGCCGAACGTGAGCATGAAGCCGGCCGCGCGCAGCTTCTCGTAGAATGCCGCGTCCTCGCGCTTGATCAGATCGACGAACGGTCCCTGGAAGCCCGGCTGAACGGCGTATGGAATCGACGCCGCCGTCAGATCGGCGATGTCGGTGGTGATGCCGGCTTTGACCGCCTGCTCGGAGTAGAGCGCGCGACCGTGCTTCGCGAGCGTGTCGGCGCGCACGACCAGTGTCGGCGAGCGTTGCAGCATAGTGACGTCGGCCCCGTGCTCCCAGAGGTCCGCGGCGATATCGTGGGCTGAGTTGTTCGAGCCGACGACGACGCAGCGCTTGCTCGCGAAGCCTTCGCCGCCGGGGTGGCGGCTGGAGTGGTGCTGGACGCCGCGAAAGGTCGCGGCACCCGGAATACCGGGAGTGTTCGGCACGCCCGACATGCCGGTCGCCAGAACGACGTGCGCGGGCTTCAGGGTCAGCGTTTCGCCGCCACGCCGGACGGTCACGGTCCATTCCTTGCGCGTTTCGTTGAACGCCGCGCCGAGGCATTCGGTCGAGGTCCAGTAGTCCAGCTCCATGATCGAGACGTAGGCCTCGAGCCAGTCGCCCATCTTGTCCTTGGGCGTGTAGACCGGCCAATGCCCGGGGAACGGCAGATAGGGCAGATGGTCGTACCAGACCGGATCGTGCAGGCAGAGCGACTTGTAGCGGTTGCGCCAGGAATCGCCGGCGCGGGCGTTTCGCTCGACGATCAGGGTCGGAACGTTCAGGCGCTTGAGTCGGGCGCCGAGTGCGATCCCGCCCTGGCCGCCGCCAACTATCAGACAGAAGGGCTGCACCGCGCGGCCGAAAGTCTCCCGACGCTCGTCGCGGCGGTCGGTCCAGGTGACGCGATCCCGGATCGCGCCGTGTTCGACGCCTTGCTCGCGAGTGGCGCCGGACGCCTCCTCGAAGCCCTTCAGTTCCATCAGCGCCGTGAAGAACGTCCAGCACTTGCCGTCCCTGAGGCGGAGATGGCCCCGGCCGCGTCCGGTCGCGGTCTCGAAGTCGAACCAGCCCTGGATCGCGCCGTCGACCGTCTTCGCCTCGCCGTCGAGCCGCCAGCCTCCCGGTTTGCTGCCCGGAAGGACGGCCTGAAGCATCTCGGCGACCCCCGTCGGACCTGCGACAGTCTTGATGTTCCAGGTCAGCGCGGCGAGATCGCGCCAGTGGCAGTCGCCCGCGAACAGCGCCGAAGCGGCGGCGACATCCATCCGGTCGAGGGCCGCCCCGAGTCGCGCGAGCCAGGTCGCGGTGGTTTCGGATGGGGTTTGGCTGGTCATTTCGTTGGCCTTGCGGGTTCCGTCGGGGGATCGGCGCGACAATAGCGGCGTGTCCGGAACCCGGTCGAGCGTCATCGCCACCGGGCGGACATGCGCGGTCGCGTAACCGTGTGTTTCGCGACGAGCGGGAAAGGTGCGCGGACGGGCGAAGGATGCTTAAGTGCGAAGCGTGCGGGGCGGGCGTGGTGGACCGTCCGGCACCGTCCGCGCGCGGCGCGGTCCGAACCTCCGGGGGGAGGGGCCAGGCCGTCGCCTTCATTGCATCCGGGTAGAGCTCGTGAAGACGGTCAGACTGATTCTCGGCGTGGTCCTGGTGTGCGCGGGCGTGGGCGCCGCCGTCTGGTACGTCTTGCCCGGGGAACAGAAAGCCGCGCCGCGCCCGGGCCAGCTGCTGGCCCAGTTCGGCATGGCGGTGGGCGTGGCGACCGCGACGCCCGGCGACATGGCCATCGTGCTCAACGCGCTCGGAACCGTGGTGCCGTCCCAGACCGTGGCGGTGAAATCCCAGATTACCGGCCAGCTGATCCGCGTCGTCTTCGAGGAAGGCCAGACGGTTGCCGCCGGCGACCTGCTGGCCGAGGTCGATCCGCGACCCTATCAGGCCGCGTTGGACCAGGTGTTGGGGCAACTGCAACGCGACGAGGCACAGCTGCGCAACGCCCAGACGGACGCCGCGCGCTATCGCAGGCTGGTGGCCCAGGATTCCATCGCACGCCAGCAGCTCGACACCCAGGAAGCGTTGGTGCGCCAGTACGAGGGCACGATCCAGGTCGACAAAGCGCTGGTCGAGACGGCGCGCCTGAATCTCGCCTACACCCGCATCCTGGCGCCAATCGGCGGCCGGGTCGGCCTGCGCGGCGTCGATGCCGGCAATTTCGTTCAGATGAACGACGCCAGCGCGATCGCGGTGATCACGCAGGTGCGGCCGATCGCGGTGCTGTTCAGCTTGCCTGAGGACGCCGTCCCCGACATACGCCGTCGCCTCGCGACCGGCGCGGCCCTGGCCGTCACCGTGCTCGATCGCGGGCAGGCCAGGGAGCTCGCGACCGGCGTGCTGGCGGCCATCGACAACCAGATCGATCCGGCCACCGGCACGCTGAAGCTGCGGGGGCGCTTCGCCAACGAGGACGAGCGTCTGTTTCCCAACCAGTTCGTCAACGTCCGGCTGGTGGTCGACACGGTCAAGAACGCCATCATCGTGCCGATGGCGGCGATCCAGCGCGGCCGGCCTGGCACGTTCGTCTACGCCGTGAAGGCCGACGACACTGTCCAGGTGCGGCCGGTGAAGCTCGGTGCCACCGACGGCGATCGCGTGGTCGTCGAGACCGGTCTGGAAAAGGGCGAACGCGTCGTGGTCGACGGCGCGGACCGGCTGCGCGACGGTGCCAGGATCCGCATTCCACGTGCTCCGGATGGCGGAGCCACGCCACGGCCGGCTGGCCGCGAGCCCGGCGCCGCGCCCACCACCGGCCGGCAGCCGCGCGCCGCCGCCGACGCGCCGGCGAACACCTCCGGCGGTCCACCGGGCGAACGCCAGCCGGCGATCGGTGCCGGTCCAGGCACCGCGCCGGGCGGGCGCCAGCAATGACCGACCGCGGTCCGTCGGGCTCGTCGTGAATCCCTCGGCGCCCTTCATCCAGCGGCCGGTTGGCACGTCGCTGTTGATGGCGGCGCTGGTGCTGGTCGGCTTGATCGCCTACCGGCTCCTGCCGCTGTCGGCGTTGCCGGCGGTCGACTATCCGACGATCCAGATCCAGACCTTCTATCCCGGCGCCAGTCCCGAGGTGGTGACCTCGGCGATCACGGCGCCGCTGGAGCGCCAGCTCGGCCAGATGCCGGGTCTGAACCAGATGTCCTCGACCAGCGCCGCGGGCGCCTCCGTCATCACGCTGCAGTTCGATCTCGGCCTCGGTCTCGACATCGCGAGCCAGCAGGTCCAGGCCGCGATCAACGCCGCGGGCAACCTGCTGCCGAGCGATCTGCCGGCGCCGCCGATCTACGCCAAGGTCAATCCCGCCGACGCACCGATCCTGACGCTCGGCATCACCTCCGCGACCTTGCCGCTGCCGCAGGTCCACGATCTGGTCGACGGACGGCTGGCGCAGAAACTCTCGCAGTTGCCGGGCGTCGGTCTGGTGACGCTCGGGGGCGGCCAGCGGCCGGCGATGCGCATCCAGGTCAACCCGGCGGCGCTGGCGGGCTATGGCCTCAATATCGACGATCTGCGAACAATCGTCGGCACCGCCAACGTCAATACCCCGAAAGGCAATTTCGATGGTCCGGCGCGCGCCTACGCGGTGATGGCCAACGACCAGCTCACCAGCATCGACGCTTTCCGGAAGCTGGTGATCGCCTATCGCGGCGGCGCGCCGGTGCGGCTGTCGGACGTCGCCACCGTGGTGGAGGATCGGGAAAACAACCGGATCGCGGCCTGGATGGGCGACGTGCCGGCCGTCGTTCTCAATGTCCAGCGCCAGCCCGGCGCCAACGTGATCGAGGTGGTCGACCGGATCAGGGCGCTGCTTCCGGAACTGCGCGCGACGCTGCCCGCGGCGATCGACGTCGCCATTCTCACCGATCGGACCGTGACCATCCGGGCCTCCGTGCGCGACGTGCAGATCGAGTTGCTGATGTCGGTGGCGCTCGTCGTGATCGTGATGTTCGCGTTTCTCGGAACGGCGCGCGCCACGATCATTCCCAGCCTGTCGGTGCCGCTGTCGCTGATCGGCACGCTCGCCGTCATGTATCTTGCCGGCTACAGCCTCAACAACCTGACGCTGATGGCGCTGACGATCGCGACCGGTTTCGTGGTCGACGACGCCATCGTGATGATCGAGAACATCGCGCGCCACGTCGAGGAAGGCGAGACGCCGATGGCCGCGGCGCTCAAGGGCTCGCGACAGATCGGCTTCACCATCGTCTCGTTGACGGTGTCGCTGGTGGCGGTGTTGATCCCGCTGTTGTTCATGGGCGACGTCGTGGGACGGCTGTTCCGCGAATTCGCGGTCACGCTGGCCGTCGCGATCCTGATTTCGGCCGTGGTGTCGCTCACGCTGGTGCCCATGATGTGCGCCCGTCTGTTGCGTCCGGAGCCGAAGGAAGCCGGCCCGGCATTCGCGCGGTCGGTCGGTCGCGGGTTCGATGCCACGATTCGCCTGTACGACCGCGCCCTCGGCTGGGTCTTCCGGCACCAGGGTCTGACGCTGTTGTCGGCGGTGGCGACGCTCGGACTGACGGTCTTCCTCTACGTGGTCGTGCCCAAGGGGTTCTTTCCGATCCAGGACACCGGCCTGATCCGGGGCGTCACGGAGGCCGCCCAGACCGTGTCGTTCGAGGCGATGAGCGCGCGCCAGCGCGCGCTGGTGGCTGTCGTGGTGAAGGATGCCGATGTCGAGTCGGTGTCCTCGTTCGTGGGTATCGACGGCGCCAACCCGACTCTCAACACGGGGCGCCTGCTGATCAGCCTGGTGCCGCGCGAACGGCGGACGGCGAACGCGAGCCAGATCGTCCGGCGGTTGCGCGCCTCGACCGCCGACGTTCCCGGCATCGCGCTGCACATGCAGCCGGTCCAGGACCTGACCGTCGATTCGCGGGTGGGCCGCACGCAGTACCAGTTCCTGCTCGAAAGCGCGCGGCTGGAGGATTTCGACGTCTGGGTGCCGCGCCTGATGGAGCGGCTGGAGCGTGAGCCGGCGCTTGCGGATGTCGCGAGCGATCTTCAGAGCGCGGGCCTGGCGGTGTTCGTCGAGATCGATCGCGACAAGGCGGCGCGATTCGGCATCACGCCCGCGACCATCGACAACGCGCTGTATGGTTCGTTCGGCCAGCGTATTATCTCCACCATCTACACCCAGTCCAACCAGTATCGGGTGATTCTGGAGGCCGATCCGGCCGGCAGCGGATCCATCGACGCGCTCAGGAACGTCTATCTGCCGGCCGCCGGTGGTGGCGCGCGCCAGGTGCCGCTGTCGACCGTGGCGACCTTCACCGAGCGGCTGTCGCCGCTGAAGATCGACCATGTCGCGCAGTTTCCCGCCACGACGATCTCCTTCAACCTGGCACCCGGCGTGGCGCTGGGCGACGCGGTCGCCGCCGTGGAGCGGGTGACGCGCGAGATCGGCATGCCGCCCAGCATCGCGACGCGTTTCCAGGGGGCCGCGCTGGCTTTCCAGGCCGCGCTCGACAACCAGCTGCTGCTGATCCTGGCGGCCATCGTGACCGTCTACATCGTGCTCGGCGTTCTGTACGAGAGCTACATCCACCCCGTCACGATCCTCTCGACGCTGCCGTCGGCGGGGATCGGGGCGTTGCTGGCGCTGATGCTGGCGGGCACCGATCTCGGCATCGTGGGCATCATCGGCATCGTGCTGCTGATCGGAATCGTGAAAAAGAACGCGATCCTGATGATCGACTTCGCGCTCGACGCCGAGCGGAACCACGGAATGTCGCCCCGCGACGCGATCCACCGGGCCTGTCTGCTGCGGTTCCGGCCGATCCTCATGACAACCCTGGCGGCGCTGCTGGGCGCGTTGCCGCTCATGCTCGGCACGGGGACCGGATCGGAGCTGCGTCAGCCGCTTGGGCTCACCATCGTCGGCGGCCTGATCGTCAGCCAGGTGCTGACGCTGTTCTCGACGCCGGTGATCTATCTCGCGTTCGACCGACTCGCCCGGCGCCTGTCCGGACGCCCCCTCGTCGATCCGTTGCCGGTCGTCGAAGACAAGGGCAGCGGGACGTGAATATCTCCGCCCCCTTCATCGCGCGGCCAGTGGCGACCACGCTGCTGACGATCGGCCTGACGCTGGCCGGGCTGGTGGCGTTCTTCAAGTTGCCGGTGTCGCCTCTGCCGCAGGTGGATTTTCCGACCATTTCGGTCACGGCGTCGCTGCCCGGCGCCAACCCGGAGACGGTGGCGACCAGCGTGACGACGCCGCTGGAGCGCTATCTCGGAGCCATCGCGGGCGTGACGGAGATCACGTCCAACAGCTCGCTCGGCAACGCGCGCATCACGCTTCAGTTCGACCTGAGCCGCAACATCGACGGCGCCGCGCGCGACGTGCAGGCGGCGATCAACGCCGCCCGCGCCGACATGCCCGCGAACCTGCGCAGCAATCCGACCTATCGCAAGGTCAACCCGGCCGACGCGCCGGTCCTGATCCTGGCACTCACGTCGGACACGCGGGGACAGGGCCGCCTCTACGACGCCGCGGCCACGATCCTGCAACAGAAGCTGTCCCAGGTCGGCGGCGTCGGCCAGGTCACGGTCGGCGGCAGTTCACTGCCGGCGGTGCGGGTGGAGATCAATCCCGACGCGCTGGCGGGTTACCGCATCGGACTGGAGGACATCCGGGCGGCGCTGGCGGCGGCGAATGCCAACATGCCCAAGGGCGCCATCGAGTTCGGCGGCCAGCGTTACCAGATCCAGGCCAACGACCAGGCACGGATCGCGGCCGACTACCGGTCGCTGATCGTGGCGTGGCGCAACGGCAGTCCGGTGCGCCTGTCGGATGTCGCGGAGATCATCGATTCGGTCGAGAACATCCGCAACGAAGGAGCCGCCAACGGCAAGCAGTCCGTCCTGGTGATCGTCAACCGCCAGCCCAACGCCAACATCATCGAGACGGTGGATCGGGTGCGGGCGATGTTGCCGGCGCTGCGGGCGTCGATTCCCGAGGATATCGACCTGTCGGTCGTGATCGACCGCACCACGACGATCCGGGCCTCGCTGCACGAGGTCGAGCGCACGTTGCTGATCGCCGTGCTGCTGGTGATCGCCGTTACGTTCGTGTTCCTGCGCAGCCTGCGCGCCAGCCTGATACCGAGCGTGGTGGTACCGGTCTCGCTGATCGCCACCTTCGGGGCGATGTACCTGCTGGGCTACAGTCTGAACAACCTGTCGCTGATGGCACTGACGATCGCCACGGGCTTCGTGGTCGACGACGCCATCATCGTGCTGGAGAACATTTCCCGCCATGTCGAGAACGGCATGTCGCGCACGAAAGCCGCGCTGCTGGGCGCTCGCGAGGTCGGCTTCACGGTGTTGTCGATGAGCCTGTCGCTGGTGGCGGTGTTCATTCCGATCCTGCTGATGGGCGGCATCATCGGCCGCCTGTTCCGGGAGTTCGCGGTCACCTTGTCGGTGGCGATCCTGGTGTCGATGGTGGTGTCGCTCACGACCACGCCGATGATGTGCGCCTTCATGCTACGGCCGGCGACGGCCCGGAAGCCGGGGTTGATTTCACGCGGGATGGAGCGGGGGATGGCCGCCGTCCAGCGTTTCTATGGCCGCACGCTCGACTGGTCGCTGCGGCACTCTCCACTGATCCTCGCCGCGTTCTTCGCGACGATCGGGCTCAATTTTTTCCTGATATCGGCGATCCCCAAGGGCTTCTTTCCCCAGCAGGACACCGGCCGCCTGTTCGGCGGCATCCAGGCCGACCAGAGCATCTCGTTCCAGGGCATGCGGCGGAAGTTCCGTGCCTACATGGAGATCATCCGGAGCGACCCGGCGGTCGAGAGCGTCGGCGGCTTCACCGGCGGATTCCAGACCAATTCGGGCTTCGTCTACGTGTCCCTGAAGCCGTTGGCCGAGCGTAAAATCTCGGCGGACCAGGTGATCGCGCGGTTGCGCCCGAGGCTGGCGCAGGTTGCCGGTTCGATTCTCTTCCTTCAGGCCGTCCAGGATATCCGGGCCGGTGGTCGCCAGAGCAACGCCCAGTACCAGTTCACGCTGCAGAGCGACAATCTGGCGGACCTCCAGATCTGGGCGCCTCGTCTCACGGAAGCGCTGCAAGGCGCGCGGGACCTGACCGACGTCAACTCCGACCTGCAGCCACGAGGGCTGGAGGCGCGGCTTCTGGTGGATCGCGACGCCGCGGCGCGACTGGGCGTCACCATGAGCCAGATCGACAACACGCTCTACGACGCGTTCGGCCAGCGGCCGGTATCCACGATCTACAACGCCTTGAACCAGTACAACGTGATCATGGAGGTCTCGCCCGAACACTGGCAGAATCCCGAGACGCTCAAGCGCATCCTGATCAGCACCACAAGCGCGCCGCCGTCGGGATCGCAGGCAACCGGCGCCATCGGGTTCGGCGCGCCCACGGCCGGATCCAGCGCGGTGCGCAACGTGCGCGCCAACACGATCGGCACGACCGGGCGCGGCGCGGCGGCGACCGGCGCCGCGGTGAGCGTGGCGCCGGCCAACATGGTGCCGCTGTCGGCGGTGGCGAGCTACGACATTGGCACCGGACCGTTGTCGATCAATCACCAGAGTCTGTTCGTGGCGTCGACGATCTCGTTCAACCTCGCGCCGGGCAAGGCGCTGAGCGACGCGGCTACCGCCGTCCAGCGCGCGATTGCCGAGATCGGCATGCCCACCACGGTTCACGGGCGCTTCCAGGGTACGGCCCGGGTGTACGAACAGTCGCTCGGCAACCAGGGTCTGCTGATCGTCGCGGCTTTCATCGCCGTCTACGTCGTACTGGGCATCCTCTACGAGAGCTACCTGCATCCCCTGACGATCCTGTCGACGCTGCCGCCGGCCGGTGTCGGCGCGGTCTATGCGTTGATGGCGGGCGGCACGGAGCTCTCGATCATCGCCATGATCGGACTGCTGTTGCTGATCGGCATCGTGAAGAAGAAC
>CAMDVZ010000019.1 GCA_945878895.1 Caenispirillum bisanense
CTTTGTCCGGCCCGAACGAGGCCTTGTCCGGTCAACGGCGCCTTGTCCGGCCATGTCCGGCGGAAGCGGCGGTGTGGGGGGTGTGGACCGGACAACCGGTGCAAAGCGGCGAACCGGAGCGTTGGCCGTCGCCGGATCGAGCCCGTGGCGCGTCGGCCTTCGGGTTCATGCCGACGGGCGCATCGTCCGGCGCGACGATATCGTTCGCCCGTTTGCCGCGACCCTCACGCGCCGACCAGATCGACCAGCGCGCGCGCCAGTGCCGGTGTTTTCGGGGTCGCCACGCCGAGGACGGCATCGGGCTCGAAGCGGCGCTGGAACGCCGCGACGACGTCGCGATCGGCGACCTCGACGACATCCGACACGTCGGCCGCGATCGGCCCGTCGGGAACGTAGAGGAACCGCCCGTCGCGCCGGCCGTAGCGATGGGGTGGCGGATAGCCGAAGCGCCGCAACAATCCGGCGAGTTCGTCGAGGCCGGTCACGGCCGCGCCGGAGGCAACCGGCCAGAATCCGACGCCAGCCTGCGCCAGTTCGCGCCAGAAAAAGCGTCGGCCGGGGTCGTCTTTCCGTTTGGGCGCGATATCGGAATGGCCGACCACGTCGCGCGAGCCAATGCCATGGCGCGCCACGATCCCGGCGCACAGTTCGATCGTGGCGGCACGCTGGGCTTCGGGATAGGCATGGGCGTTGCCGTCGGGATTGACGATTTCGATGCCGATGGAGGTCGCGTTGAGCCCCTGCCGGTCGCGCCACCACGACAGCCCGGCATGCCACGCCACCCGCGCTTCGTCGACCAGCCGGTAGACCGTGCCGTCGACGTCGACGACGTAGTGCGCGCTGACGGTGCCGAACCGCAACAGGTCGAGCGAGACGTCGAGCGGTTGGGCGGTGTGATGCAGCACCAGCGTGTCGACCCGTCCGTCGCCGGGCCGCGGCGCATGGTTGTTCGAGGGTGCCTCGACGATGGGCATGCTTCAGACTCCGTTCCGGCCGGCCAGACCGCGCGCCACCCACGCCTGGACACCGCGCCGCGCCGGTGCCTCCACGCAGCGATACATCGCCGACGCCAGCATGCCCGCGCCGCACAGCGTGGCCACGAAAAATCCGAGACGAAAGCCATCGGCGACCGGCGCGGACAGACGCGGGAATAGGTTCCACAGCGTCTCGACCACCAGCCAGTGGGTGGCGTAAAGCGCGCACGACCGCTCGCCCAGCCCCAGCAGCCAGGGATGCGCCAGAACACGCACGAGCGCGCCATCCGCCCGGCACGACGCCGGCACGAGCAGCGCGAACGTCGCGACGGCGCCGAGCTCGACGCCGAGATGGCGGGGCAACACGACCAGCGTGCCGGCCAGCGCGACCAGCCAGGGCCACGGCGAGGACAGCAGCGACGGCCATCGGCCGGCATCGTCCGGCGGCCAGGCGCGGAAGATCAGCACGCCGGCCAGGAACTCGGCTCCTGCCCGCACGCCGAACGCGGCGTGGGCATGCAGGGTCGGAAGTCCGCGCAAGGCGCACCATGCGGCCACGAGCGCCAGACAACCGCCGGCCAGCACCGCCGCCGCCGCCCGCGACCGCAGGCGGGCGACCGCGACGGCGAGAGCCGGAAACAGCAGCGACGCCGCCCATTCGTAACTCAGGCTCCAGCCCGGCGGATTGAGGCGCTCGGGATCGACCCAGCCCCAGCTCTGCACGAGCAGGGCGAAGACAATCCAGGTCGACGGATCATCGCCGACCCGCGATGCGTCGCCACCCAACCCCGTCCACCGGCCGATCTCGGCCTTGGCGGCGAACAACCCCAGTGCCGCCAGCCACACCGGCCACAGGCGCGCGATCCGGCGGCCGAGAAAGCGCATCGCCTCGTCCATGCGGCCACTCGCAAGGCGATCGCCGTAGACGTGGGTCAGCACGTAGCCGGACAGGATGAAAAACAGGTCGACGCCAAGGTAGCGGCGATCCAGCCCGCGCGGCGCCTCGGCCAGGAAGCCGGTGGCATGAAACGCCACGACCCACAGGGCCGCCAGCCCGCGCAGGCCCGTCAGCGCGGGCAACGCGCGCGGCGACGCCATCGCACGCTCAGGCGACACGAGCGGCGCCCAGCGTCGCGAGCATGTCGAGCTGGGCTTGCTGGGTGCGCAGGAGTTCGCCGAGCTGGTCCGAACGCAGCCGGTCGAGCTTGTCGTGCAGGGCCATGATCTCGAGCTCGGCCTTGAGATTGATTTCGTAGTCGTGCGCGGCGGCCAGACGGTCTTTCTCGGCCTGGCGGTTCTGCGACATCATGATGATCGGCGCCTGGATGGCGGCCAGCATCGACAGGATCAGATTGAGGAAGATGAACGGATAGGGATCGAACGGCCGGAAGAACACGCCGACGGAGTTGAACGCCACCCACGTCGCCAGCACGACTCCGAAACCGACGATGAAGGACCACGAACCGCCGATCGCCGCCAGGCGGTCGGCGGCGCGACCGCCGAGACCCTGACGTTCCTCGTACTCGCGGTCGACGTCGCGCGCGATGTGCGCCCTCGCGGCCAGACGCGAAATCAGGCGTTTTTCGCGCTCCGACAGGTGCTGGACGCCGTGATCGAGCAGATCGCGCGCGAACTCCCGCACCGCCTCGTCGGATGGCCCGCCGGTCGGCGGCACGCGCACGGTCATGAGGATCTCCCCTGTCCCGGCCATCCCTTAACCCGCCGCGACCGGACGAGCCAGCGTGCCCGGCACCGGTCAGAGCAACGCCGAGCCGACCGCCACGCACGCCAGCACGATCAGCGCGAGGCGACGAAAGAAGGTCTCGCTTGCCAGTGGAAACAGCCGCTCGCCGATCAGGCCGCCGGCCACGTAGGGCACGACGAACAGCGCCGCCAGCTTCAGCACGTCGAGCGTGATCAACCCGCGCGCGCCCATCGCCGCCAGCGCCACGAGATCGACAGCCGTGAAGTAGACGATGAAGCTCGCCCGCACGACCGCGGCGCCATCGGCGCCGGCCAGCAGGTAAAAGGCGATCGGCGGCCCCGCCATGCCCGCGAGGCCGTTGAGAAAGCCGCTCGCGGCGCCGGCCGCCAGCGTGCCCGCCAGCGCGGGCTTGCCGCGGTAGGACCAGCCGGCCGCCAGCACGAGCACGGCCGCCAGCACGATGCCCGACAGTGCCCAGCGCAGGGCAGCGGGGTCTGCAAGTGTCAGGACCAGCAGCCCGAACGGCACGCACACCGTCGCGGCCGCCAGCAGGAGGCCGATGCGGCGCCAGTCGACCAGTCCAACGGCGCGTGGCAGCAGCGGCAGGGCGACGACGAACTCCAGCAGCAGGCAAAGCGGCACGCCGGTCGCGGGGCCGTACACGGCCGAAAACACCGGCGTCAGGATCATCGCCGCCCCGAATCCAGCGAATCCGCGCACGATGCCGGCCCCGAGTGCCGTCGCGAGGCAAAGCAGGACGCTCGCGGACGGGAACTCGGGCATTCGACGACCGGACGGTTCGTGTGGACAGGATACCGACGACGGGTTTGCGGGGCGCGCCGGTCGGCAGCATAGTATCGCCATGCCCGACACACGCGTCTCCTCCTTTCCGATGCCGTGGTTGCAGCGTCGGCCCGTCATCGCGGGCGACGCCAACTTCCGGCTGGTGTCCGACTACCAGCCGGCCGGCGACCAGCCCGAGGCAATCCGCCAGCTCAACGAGGGACTGGCGCAGGCCGAACGCGACCAGGTGCTGCTGGGCGTTACCGGCTCGGGCAAGACCTTCACCATCGCCAACATCATCGCCGACGCCGGCAAACCGGCCCTGGTGCTGGCGCCCAACAAGACGCTGGCGGCCCAGCTCTACGGCGAGATGAAGGGCTTCTTCCCGGACAACGCGGTCGAGTATTTCGTGTCGTATTACGACTACTACCAGCCGGAGGCCTACGTCGCGCGCAGCGACACCTACATCGAGAAGGATTCCTCGATCAACGAGCAGATCGACCGCATGCGCCACTCCGCCACGCGCGCCCTGATGGAGCGCAACGACGTGGTGATCGTGGCCTCGGTGTCCTGCATCTACGGCATCGGGCCGCTGGAGAACTACCAGTCGATGACGTTCCGGCTGCACGCGGGCGAGCGGGTCGACCGGACCCAGCTGCTGCGCCGGCTCGTCGAGCTGCAATACAAGCGCAACGACGCGGCCTTCTCGCGTGGCTGTTTCCGCGCGCGGGGCGACACCGTCGAGCTGTTTCCCGCCCACTACGACGACAAGGCGTGGCGGTTTTCGCTGTTCGGCGACGAGCTGGAATCGATCGTCGAGTTCGATCCGCTGACCGGCGAGAAGACCGCCACCCTCCAGGACGTCGTCGTCTACGCCAACAGCCACCACGTGACGCCCAAGCCGACGATGGAAAAGGCGGTGAATCGCATCAAGGAGGATCTCGGCAAGCGGCTCGACGAGTTTACCCGCGCCGGGCGGTTGCTCGAGGCCGAGCGGCTGGGCCAGCGCACCGCATTCGATCTGGAAATGATGATCACGACGGGCTCGTGCGCCGGCATCGAGAATTATTCGCGCTACCTGACCGGCCGCCAGCCCGGCGAGCCGCCGCCCACGCTGTTCGAGTATTTCCCCGAGGACTCGCTGCTGATCGTCGACGAGAGCCACGTCACGGTGCCGCAGATCGGCGGCATGTTCCGGGGCGACTTCAATCGCAAGAGCGTGTTGGCCGAGTACGGCTTCCGGCTGCCCTCCTGCATCGACAACCGGCCGCTGAAGTTCGAGGAATGGGACGCCATGCGGCCCTCGACGCTGTTCGTGTCGGCGACACCTGGCACGTGGGAGATGGAGCGCACCGGCGGCGTGTTCGTCGAGCAGGTGATCCGCCCCACCGGCCTGATCGATCCCGTTTGCATCATCCGGCCCGTCGAGAAGCAGGTCGACGACTTGCTGGCGGAGTGCAAGGCCTGCGCCGCCAGGGGGCAACGCGTGCTGGTCACGGTGCTGACCAAGCGGATGGCCGAGGATCTGGTCGAGTACATGCACGAGGCCGGCATCCGCTGCCGCTACCTGCATTCCGACATCGACACGCTCGAACGCATCGAGATCATCCGCGACCTGCGTCTCGGCGCCTTCGACGTGCTGGTCGGCATCAACCTGCTGCGCGAGGGCCTCGACATCCCAGAATGCGCGCTGGTCGCCATCCTCGATGCCGACAAGGAAGGTTTCCTGCGTTCGCCGACCTCGCTGGTGCAGACCATCGGGCGCGCCGCCCGCAATATCGACGGCCGCGTCATCCTCTATGCCGACCGGATGACCAACGCGCTGAAATACGCGCTGGCCGAGACCGACCGCCGCCGCGCCAAGCAGACCGCCTACAACGTCGAGCACGGCATCACGCCGGCCTCGATCCGCAAGAACATTTCGGAGGTTCTCCAGTCGACCGCCGAGCGCGACCACTACACCGTCGACACCGGTGTTTCGGGCGCCGTCCACCTCGTCGGCAACAACCTCAAGACCCACCTCGCGGACATGGAGAAACGCATGCGCGAGGCCGCCGCCAATCTCGACTTCGAGGAAGCCGCCCGCTTCCGCGACGAGATCCGCCGCCTCGAAGCCAACGAACTCGGTCTGCCGCTGGAGGCCGGCAAGGGCGGCCGGGCGATGGCCGACGTGGCGCCCCAGGCCTTCGACAAGGTCCAGCACGGCCGCGTCTTCCGCGGCGTGCGCACCGGCAGCGGCTCGCGCGGCAAGCCGCAACGCAAGAGCGGCGGACGGTAGGCGCGCAGGGCAGCCCCGACGAGCCACGGGCTGCGGGCTTGCGTCCGCGGCTCTAGACTCCGCACCCAATGTCAATCGACCCCGTTCCGACTCCACCACGCCACGACAAGCGCCTCTATCTGCTGGCGCTCGGCTCGCTGACGGCGGTCCAGATGCTGTCGACCATTGCCTTCAATGCCGGGCCGGTACTGGCGCCGGCGGCGGCGGCCGATCTCGGCGTGCAGCCCGACGACGTCGCCTATTTCGTGTCGATCGTTTACGTGGTGTCGATCGGCACCGCGATGGCCGGCGGCGCGATGTCCTTGCGACTGGGGCCGATCCGGCTGTCGCAACTGGCCATGCTGGTGTCGGCGGCGGGCTGTGCCGCGCTGGCGGCGGGCTCGTTGTGGCTGGCGATCCTGGCCGCGATGCTGATTGGTCTCGGCGGCGGGCCGATGACGGCCGCGAGTTCGCAGATCCTGGCGCACGTGACGCCGCCCCGCCTGTCCAACATCACGTTCTCGATCAAGCAAAGCGGCGTGCCGCTGGCCTTCGCGCTGGCGGGTGCGCTGATCCCGCCGCTGGTCACGATCTGGGGCTGGCAAGCCGCTTCCTGGGCCATCGCCGTCCTGTGCGTGGTCACCGCGCTCGCCATCGAGCCACTTCGGCCGCTCTACGACACGTCCCGCGACAGCCGACTGCCGCTGGTTCCGTCACTCGCACGCATCCTCGAGCCGCTGGGCATGGCGTGGCGCGATCCGGTGCTGCGGCCCTTGTGTCTGGCCGGCATGTGCTTCTCCTCCCTGCAGGCCACCATCGTCGGTTTCACCCTGCTCTACGCCGGCGCCGATCTCGGCATGGACTACGTCACGGCCGGCATCCTGCTGGCGGTCGCTACGTCGGCCGGCATGGTTGGCCGCGTGCTGTGGGGCGCGGTGGCCGACGTCGTGCGGCGACCGCTCGGCACGTTGGCGCTGCTCGGCGCCATCATGACGGCCGGCTCCTTCGCCTTCGCGCTGGCCGAGCCCGGCTGGCCGCGCTGGTTGCTATACGGCGTGGCGGCCATCCTCGGCGGCACCGCCATCGGCTGGAACGGCGTGTTCATTTCCGAATGCGCGCGCCGGGCGCCACCGGGACGGGCAGGCGAATTCGTCGGCGCGACCTCGTTCTTCGTGTTTGTCGGACCGGTGCTGTGGCCGCTGATCTATCGCGGCCTGCTCTACGTCACGCACGCCTATCCGGTCGGCTTCGTGGTGCTGGCGGTGGCGACCGGTCTGTCGACGCTGGCCATCCTTCGCCTGATCGGGCGCGGCGAACGCTGACCACGGCGGCCCGTTGGTGTCACGGAGCAGCCCACCGACTCGCCGGCGCCGCACACGCATCAGTTGGCGATGGTATCGTTTTGTAACAATTGTCGGCTTCATGCGGTTTTATCGACGCGATCACGCAAGTCCTTGATCGGGCATCGAAAATGCATCGAATTGTATTTAATAAAGACGTTAAAGTCGAGCTATAGAGACGTGTTATTACTAGACATTCTAGGATCTTTTTCACGATCCGAAGACTTGCGTTTGGCCATGATCGGCGTACTATGCGCAGATTATCTGCTTTTTCCGATCAGCCTGACGCGTGTTTAACAAACCATCCATTCCGCACGATCCAATACCGTCGCCAGCCCTTCTGCGAGGCGATCCCGCGATGTCCACCACCGACGCGACCTCGATGCCCCACCACGGAGACCGCACCTTCGTGACGGCCGCCGTCGCGATGCTCGCGACCCAGTCGCTGACGTCGTTCGCGTGGCAGACCATCCCGTCGCTGGCGCCGGCCGCCGCGCCGAGCCTCGGCATCTCGGCACAGAACATCGGGTTCCTCACGTCGATCGTCTATCTGTTCGCGGGCCTGTCAGCGGCGGCCGGCGGCGCGCTGGCGGGCCGCATCGGCGGCATCCGGGTCAGCCAGGCCGCGTTGCTCGCCTGCGCGTTGGGCGTCGCGCTGTTCGGTTGCGGCTCGCTGCTGCTGGTGCCGCTGGTCGGCGTGCTGATCGGCTGTGGCTATGGTCCCGCGACGCCCGCCAGTTCGCAGATTCTGGCGCGCGTGACGCCGCCCAGGCTGACCAACCTTGTGTTCTCGATCAAGCAGACCGGCCTTCCGCTCGGCGGCGCGCTGGCCGGCATCAGCGTGCCCTGGCTGGAGCGCGCATGGGGCTGGCAGGCGACAACGACGATCGTGGCGGTCGTCTGCCTGGCCGTGGTCGCGTGTCTCTTTCCGTTGCGCCGGACCTACGACGTCGAAAACAAGGGTGGCAACCGCGCCAGCCTGTCGTTGGCCGATTTCTGGCATCCCGCCGTCGCGGTGTGGCGCGACCCGTTGCTGCGGCGCATGGCTTTCGTGTCCATTTTCTTTTCCGCCACCCAGGGGTCGCTGGTCGTGTTCATCGTCGAGTACGGCGTCAGCCGGCTTGGCATGACGCTGATCGAGGCCGGCGCGCTCGCCTTCCTGCTGCAAATGTCCGGCGTGGCGGGCCGGCTGGTCTGGGCTTTCTTCGCCGACCGGCTGGGCGGCGCGCGGCGCGTGCTGCTGATACTCGCGGTGGCGGTGACTTGCGGGCTGGTTGTACTCGCGCTGGCCGACCCGACGTGGCCGCGGCCGGTATTCGTCGTGCTGGTGGCCTTCCTCGGCATCACCGGCGTCAGCTGGACCGGTGTCTATCTCGCCGAGGTCGCGCGCATGGCGCCGGCCGGCACCGTCGAGCCGATCACCGGCGGCATGACCCTCTATACCTTCAGCGGTCCCCTGCTGTTTCCGACCCTGGTCAGCGGCGCGCTGTGGCTGACCGGCTCCTACGCCATCGGCTTCGGCCTGCTCGCCCTGGGCACCGCGACATCGGCGTTCCTGATGCTGGGTCTGGTGAAAGCCCGCCCCGACGCCGGATAGACCGCGCGTCAGGAGTCGCGACGCCGGGAGTTCCGCCAGTCGTCGATCAGCAGCGCGAACAACAGGTGATCGTGCCAGACGCCGTTGATCTTCAGGTACTGGCGCGCCAGCCCCTCTTCCTGGAATCCGACCCGGCGCAACACGCCCTTGCTGGGCTCGTTGGCGGGCAAACAGGCGGCCTCGATCCGGCGCAGCCGGACCTCCTCGTACAGGAACGGCAGGATGGCCCGGAGGCCCTCGCTCATCAAACCCTGGCCGGCATGCGCCTGGCCCATCCAGTAACCGACGCTGCCGCACTGGGCGACGCCGCGGCGGACGTTGGAGACGGAAATGCCGCCGGCCAGGCGCCGCTTGTCGTTGGTGAAGATGAAGAAGGTAAAGCCCTCGCCGGCCCGCCACTCCTGGACGTAGTGGCGCAGGCGACTGCGATAGCTGTCGCGGGTCAACGCGTCCTCGGTCCAGGTTGGTTCCCACGGCGTGAGAAACGCGCGGCTGGCGGTGCGCAATTCCGCCCATTCCCGCCAATCGTCGGCGCTGGGCATGCGCAGAAACACGCGCTCGGACTGGATGCGCGGCGTCGACATCAGCGCCATCGGCATGTCGGACAGTCGGAACATGGTCCGCCGAAACTCCATCTGGGATGGTGAACGGCAGTTTACACGAACTCCCGATCCAAATCACCCCTCGACGCGCGTATCAGGCACCCAGACGCGCCACGATGCCGTCGTAGCGCTCCAGCTTGTCGACCGGCCCGATGGCGCAGACGCTGCGCGTCGAGGCGAGCAGGCGCCTTGCGACGCGGCGCACGGCGGCCTGGTCGACCGCCTCGATGCGCGCAACCGTTTCGGCGTAGGGAATGACGCGGCCGTGCAGCAGCATCTGCCGGGCCGCCTGCTCGCAGCGGGCGTGGCTGGATTCCAGCGCCATCAGGGTGCCGGCCTTGAGCTGGTTGCGGGCGCGCACGATCTCGATCTCGGCCACGTCGTGGCCCACGCGCACGAACTCCTCGCACACCATCGGCACCAGTTCGCCGAGACTGTCGGCGCCGGTGCCGGCGTAAATGCCGAACAGCCCGCCGTCGCGATAGGACGAGTTGAAGCTGTGGATGTTGTAGACCAGCCCGCGATCCTCGCGGATTTTCTGGAACAGACGCGAGGACATGCCGCCGCCGAACAGGGTCGAGAACACCGCCAGCGCGTAGTGGTCGGGATCCTGGTAGCCGAACGCCTCGCCGCCGATGATCAGATGAACCTGCTCCAGGTCATCGGTTTCGCGCAGGTCGCCGCCCGCGTATCGCGGCGCCGCGGGAACACCGGCGGCCGCCCCTCTTGCCACGCCCGCGAAGGCGGTCCGCGCCAGATCGACGACCTGGTCGTGCTCGACCGCGCCGGCCGCCGACAGGACCATGCCCTCGCCGAGATACCGCGCCGACAGCCAAGCGAACAGATCCTCGCGTCCGATCGCCTCGACGGTTTCCTCGGTACCGAGCACCGGCCGTCCCAGCGGCTGGTCGGGAAACGCCAGCTCCTGGAAATGGTCGAAGATCACGTCGTCGGGCGTGTCGTTGGCCTGGCCGATCTCCTGGAGGATGACCCCGCGCTCGCGCGCCATTTCGTCGGGCACGAAGGTCGATTCAAGCAGGATGTCGGCGATCAGGTCGATGCCGAGACCAACGTCGGCCTTCAGCACGCTGGCGTGATAGGCGGTCAGCTCGCGGCCCGTGTAGGCGTTGAGATTGCCGCCGACGGTCTCGATCTCCTCGGCGATGCCGCGCGCCGTGCGCCTTTTCGTGCCCTTGAACGCCATGTGCTCGAGCATGTGGGCGAGGCCATTGTGCTCGGCGCGTTCGTGGCGGGCGCCGGCCGCGACCCAGACGCCCAACGCCGCCGTCTCGACGTGGGGCATCGCGTCGGTGACGACACGCATGCCGTTGTCGAGCGTGGTGATGCGAAGGCTCATCGTGACCTGCGTGCGTTGCGGTTGATCAGGCGGAAGTCGTGTCCATCAGGTCGCGCAGGGCCCCGATATCGTTGTCGAGCATCATGCAGCGCTCGGGCCGGCCGAAGAGGTCGGTCAGCCGATCGGGCAGGTCCGGCCGCCGGCCGATCGCCCGCTCGACCGCGTCGGGGAACTTCGCCGGATGGGCGGTCGCGAGCACGACCATCGGGATCGCCGGGTCGCCCCGGCGCTGGCGCGCGATGGCGTAGCCGACGGCGGTGTGCGGATCGAGAATCTCGCCGGTGTCGCGGTACGCTTCGGCCATGGCTTTCAGCGTGCCCTCGTCGTCGACCCTGCCGGCCGCGAACACCGAGCGCGCCCGCATCAGCTGCGCCGCCGTTCCCTTCATGGTGCCGGTCGCCCGGAAATCCGTCATCGCGCGCGCCAGCGCCCTGCCGTCGCGCTCGTGCAGATCGAACAGCAGGCGCTCGAAATTGCTTGAGACCTGGATGTCCATGCTGGGCGAGAGCGTGGGCACGACGCCCGCCATCGTCTGGGCGCCGGTTTCCATGAAACGCGTCAGGATGTCGTTGCCGTTCGACGCGATCACCAGCCGGTCGACCGGCAATCCCATCGCGCGCGCGGCATAGCCGGCGTAGATGTTGCCGAAATTGCCGGTCGGCACGCAGAACGACACTGGCCGGTCGGGCGCGCCGAGCTTCAGGCCGGCGTACACGTAGTAAACGATCTGGGCCATCACGCGCGCCCAGTTGATCGAGTTCACCGCCGTCAGCCGGTGGCGGTCGCGGAACGCCAGATCGTTGAAACAGGCCTTGGCGAGGTCCTGGCAGTCGTCGAACGTGCCATCGATGGCGACGTTGTGGACGTTCGGCGCCAGCACCGTCGTCATCTGGCGGCGCTGCACCTCGCTGGTACGGCCGTGCGGATGCAACATGAAGATGTCGACCGACTTCAGGCCGCGCACCGCGGCGATGGCCGCCGACCCGGTGTCGCCCGAGGTGGCCCCCACGATGCGCGCCTTGCGGCCTGCACGCCCCAGCGTTTCGTCGAGCATGCGACCGAGCAGCTGCAGGGCCACGTCCTTGAAGGCAAGCGTCGGGCCGTGAAACAGTTCGAGCAGATGCAGGTTGTCGACGGGCAATGCCTTCAGTGGCGTCACCTCGGCGTGTTCGAAGGAAGCATAGGCCGCGCGCACGAGCCGCTGGAAGGTCGCCGCGTCGAAGGCATCGCCGACGAATGGCGTCATCACCTTCACGGCCAGGTCGGCGTACGGAAGTCCGCGCCAGGATCGCAAGTCGTCGGCCGAGAACGACGGCCACGTCTCTGGCACGTAGAGGCCGCCGTCGCGCGCCAGTCCAGCCAGCATCGCCTCCTGGAAGGCGAGCCGTTCGACCGGCTCGCGCGAGCCCTGGCGTGTGCTGATGTAACGGATGGAGGACATGACCGAAAGCCGGTGGCGGAAGGCGCGGACCATACCGACGGCGGCCGGCAGCGGCAACCGGTGCGACGCCCGCCCCGGCGCGGCGACCGCGCGGGAAAGCTCAGCCCGCTACCGGCTTTGCCCGCGCGATGGCTTCCATGATCATCCGCTCGGCGTCGGCGACGTCGACCCACTTGCCGACGGTCGTCCACTTGCCCTTTTCGAGGTCCTTGTAGTGGCGGAAGAAGTGGGCGATCTGCTCGATCAGCACGGTGGGCAGGTCGCGGAACGATTTCACGTCGCTGTAGAAGGGATGCAGCTTGTCGACCGGCACGGCGAGGATCTTCTCGTCCATGCCGGCGTCGTCTTCCATGACGAGCGCGCCCACCGGCCGGCAGCGGATCACCGCGCCCGGCACGACGGGCACCTGGCCGACCACCAGCACGTCGCAGGGATCGCCGTCGAGCGACAGCGTCTGCGGGATGAAACCGTAGTTGCCGGGATAGAACATCGCGGTGTGCAGGAAGCGGTCGACGAACAGCGCGCCCGATACCTTGTCGAACTCGTATTTCACCGGCGCGCCGCCGAGCGAGATCTCGGTCAGGACGTGGATGTCGCGCGGCGGTTCGCGGCCGGCGGAAATGCGCGAGATATCCATGTCGTTTCTCCGGGATCGGACGTTGGGCTCAGGATTTCGCGGTGCAGCCGGGATGGGCTTTCGAGACGCGCTTGGTCGAGGCGGGAAAGCGGCCCAGGGGCCCGTCGGGCCGGGTTGGTCGTTTCACCAGATCGCCACCACAATTGGGGCAGCGACCGCCGAGGTGGGTCGCGGCGCAGGCGGCGCAGAAGGTGCACTCGAACGTGCAGATCAGCGCATCGGCTGCGCCGTTGGGCAGGTCCTTGTCGCAGCACTCGCAGTTGGGGCGCAATTCGAGCATGGCGGTCTCCCGGTTCGACGGGCGGAGCTTACGCTCCCACGTAGCGCGACTCCAGATGGCGCCGGAACGCCGCGACGCCAAGCGGCGCGCCGGTCGCGGCCACGAGAATGCCCTCGGTCGACAGGCGGCTCCCGACACCATGCACGTTGACGCGCAACCAGCCGAACAACGGCGCGAAATCGCCGCGCGCCAGACCCGGTTCGATCGACGGATCGGCCAGTTTCGCGGCGGCGAAGAGCTGCGCCGCGGCGACCGCGCCCAAGGTGTAGGTCGGGAAATAGCCCCAGCCGCCCGATGGCCAGTGAATGTCCTGGAGGCAACCCAGCGTGTCGGTCGGCGGCACGATGCCGAGCAGGCGCTTCATGCCCTCGTTCCAGGCGCCCGGCAGATCCTCGAGCCGCAGATCGCCCGCCACCATCGCGCGTTCGAGCCGGTAGCGCAGGATCACGTGCAGCGGATAGGTGACCTCGTCGGCGTCGACCCGGACGAAGTCCGGCTTCACGGTCGTGTAGATCCGGTGGATGTTGGCGGCAGTCCACGCCGGTCCGGTACCGCCAAACGCCGCGGCCATCCTGGGTGCCGCCCACTCGATGAACGGCCTCCCCCGACAGGCCTGCATTTCCAGCAGCAGCGACTGGCTCTCGTGCAAGGTCATGCCGCGGGCGCCGCCGACCAGCTGGTGACGCCATGCCGTCGGCAGGCCCGCTTCGTACATGGCGTGGCCGGTTTCGTGCAGCACGCCCATCAGGGCGCGCGCGAAATCGGTCTCGTCGTAGCGGGTGGTGATGCGGATGTCGTCGGGTGTGCCGCCGGTGAAGGGATGCGCCGAGACGTCGAGCCGGCCCTTGTCGAAATCGAAGCCAACCGCCTTCATCATCTCCAGGCCGAGCCGCTTCTGCGCCTCGACCGCGAACGGGCCAACCAGCGGCAGCAGCGCGCCGAGCGCGGCCTGGCGTTCCATGACGGTGCGCGCGAGGGCCGGCAGGAACGCTTCGAGTTCGTCGAACACGGCGTCGACGCGTTCGGCCCGGCCGCCCGGCTCGTAGGCGTCGAGCAACGCGTCGTAGACCGTAAGGCCAAGCACGGCGCCCTTCGCCTCGCCGGTCCGTCGCGTCAGATCCAGCACCGTCGCCAGCGCCGGTTTCAGCAGCGCGAAATCGCTGGTCCGCTTTGCTTCGCGCCAGATCACCTCGGCGCGCGTGCAGGCCTTGCTGAACGCCTCGACCAGATCCGACGGCAGCGCCGAGGCGTGCGCCCAGTGGTGGCGCATCTCCCGCAAATTGGCGGCCTGCCAGTCGTCGAGCCCGCCGCCCGCTCCGGCTTCGGCAAGCAGATCGCCCATGTCGGGCGCGGTCTGGAGCTCGTGCGCCAGCACGCTCAGCGTCGCCTGTTGCTCTGCCCTGTCCTCGTTGCTCCCGGTCGGCATGATCACCGACTGATCCCAGCCAAGGATGGCCTGGGCACCCCGAATCGCCGACAGGCGGCGGTGGCGGGTTTCGAGCGTGGCGTAGGCGGCATTGACGGTCATGGCGGGTCTCCCGGTCCGGTCGCTGGCGTCAGCCACGTTCGGGCGGCGGCGGTTCGCCCGGATTGGCCAGACGCCACGTCCAGAAGCCGAACACGCAGATCGCCGAGGCGGCCAGCAGGAACCAGGTGATGGCGTAGTTGAGGTGGTCGTTGGGCAGGCTGACGCGGGTCTGGCCGCCGATCGGGAAGCCGCCGGGATTGGGTGTCGCGTCGGCCGCCACCCACCAGCGATCTGTCTTCGACGTCGATGCCGCGTCGAGTTTCGTGGCCTGGCGCATGGCCGCCAGATCCATCGTCAGCCAGACGTTCTTGTCGGGCCGGTTCTCGGGCACCAGCCAGCCCTTCATCTCCGCTTCGGTCAGCCGCACGATGCCCTCGACGGCGACGACGCCCGCCACCTGGCCTTCGAGGCGGCGCCCGGACGCCTTGCGTTCCTCGGGCACCCAGCCGCGGTTGAACAGCACGACCTCGCCGCTTTCGAGCCGCAGCGGCGTCACGACGTGCAGGCCGACATTGCGGTTGAGGCTGCGCGCCAGCAGATGCAGTTCGCGGTCGTGCAGGAACGTGCCCGTCAGGCGGACCTTGCGATATTCGGCGGCGGCGGGATCGCGGGCGACCTCGGCCGCCGACAGCGGCGCCATCGCCATGCGCGAGTGCAGGCGCCCGATCAGGTCGTTCTTCCAGACCAGGCGCTGCAATTGCCACATGCCCATCCCGACCATGATCGCGACGCCGATCGCGGTGAAGGCGGTCGCCCAGGGCGGAAAGCGGAAACGCGCGGCCATCGTCATGTCCCATCGTCCAGTGCGGTCGAGCGGTGGCGGAACTGCTGCGCCACCAGGATGCCCTTGATGACCCGCAGCGGCACCATCGTGAGAACCAGCGTGATGGGGATCCACAGCACGACATGGACCCACAGCGCCGGTTCGAAGCGGAATTCCACGAACAGCGCCATCGGCAGGATCAGGGCGCCGATGCCCAATATGACGAACACCGCCGGCCCGTCGCCTGCGTCGTGACCGCGCAGATCGAGGCCGCAGGCCGGGCAGGCGTCGCGCAGGGTGAGGAACGCGACGAAAATTTTCCCGCGCCCGCAACGCGGGCAGACGCCGGAAATACCGACCGACAGCGGCGACGGCGCGGGCATCCCGGTCTCCCGAAAAGCGAACGCCGGCCTCGGGGGGCCGGCGTCGCCGATGACGTGTTTGCCGCCGACCTCAGTGCGCGGCGGGCACCGCGCTGCCCAGACCCCACCAGTAGATGGCGAAGAACAGGAAGATCCAGACCACGTCGACGAAGTGCCAGTACCACGCCGCCGCCTCGAAGCCAAAATGCTGCTCGGGCTTGAAGTGACCCTTGGTCGCGCGCACCAGACAGACCAGAAGGAAGATCGTGCCGACCAGCACGTGGAAGCCGTGGAAGCCGGTCGCCATGTAGAACGTCGACGAATAGATGCCGTCGCGGAAGCCGAACGCGGCGTGGGCGTATTCGTAGGCCTGCACGCAGGTGAAGAAGGCGCCCAGGATCACGGTCAGCCACAGGCCGCGCACCGCGCTCTTATTGTCGCCCTCGATCAGCGCGTGGTGCGCCCAGGTGACGGTGGTGCCCGACAGCAGCAGGATGAGGGTATTCATCAGCGGCAGGTCGAACGGATCGAACGGCAGCACGCCCTTGGGCGGCCAGACGCCGCCGGTCACTTCGGTGCGACCCGGCATGTTGTAGGCGCCCGGAAACAGCGAGGCGTCGAAGAACGCCCAGAAGAACGCCAGGAAGAAGAACACTTCCGACGTGATGAACAGGATCATGCCGTAGCGCAGGCCCAGCTGCACTGCCTGGGTGTGGTTGACCCGCGACTCGCGGATCACGTCGGCCCACCACTTCCACATGGTGAGCGCGATGACCAGCAGACCAGGTGCGATCTTCCAGGCGCCCAGCGACGCCACGGCTGCCTTGTTGGCCTCGCCGAAGATCGCCGGATGCATGACGGTCACGCCGCCGAACGCCAGCAACATGCCGCCGGCCGTGCCGACCAGCGGCCAGATGCTGGGATCGACCAGATGATAGGGATGCTTCTGCGCCTCGGCGGCCATTTTTATCCACCCTTGCTCGTATCGCGCGCCCGCGGGTCGGGAACGCCAGCGCCGGTCCCCGGTTTGCCCGAAGCCGGCAGGTTGCTCAACAATGTTCTCGCCCGGTCCGTCTTCGCCTCGAAGAACGTGTAGGACAAGGTGATGGTCGACACGCGGTCGTACTTGCGGTCGTTGGCCATGTCTGGGTCGACGAAGAAGGTCACCGGCATGTCGATGCTCTGGCCTGGCATCAGCAGCTGCTCGGTGAAACAGAAGCACTGGATCTTGTTGAACCAGGAGCCGGCGAGGTCGGGCGTCACGTTGTAGGTCGCGGTGCCGACGATCGGTCGCGAGGAAAGATTGGTGGCGCGATAGAAGACCAGCTTCTCCTCGCCGAGCTTCGCGGTGACCGACACCTGCAACGGCTCGAACTTCCAGGGCAGGTTGCCGTCGCGGTTGGCGTCGAACCGCACCGTCACTTCGCGCGCCAGCACGCGACCGGGCGCCGCGACCGCGACCTGCGTGGTGCCGGCGAAGCCGGTCACGCGGCAAAACAGGTCGTAGAGGGGAGCTGAAGCGTAGGCCAGGCCCACCATCGCGGTGGCGAATCCCAGGGCGGCGACCACGACGCGGCGATTGCGGCCCGCGAGGCCGGCGGCGACGCTCACTTGCCCAGTCCCGGCAAGACACCCGCGCCGCCGAACTGCACGACCGTCATGGCGAAGAACAGCACGCAGAGCCCCAGCACGATGCCGAGCACGAGCCAGTTCTTGGCCCGCTGCTGGACGTGGCGTTCGCTGAGGCGCGCGCGACGCGGAGGGGTGTCGGCCATCATGTCGCGCCCGGGCCAAACGCCAGCCGGTCGAGGACCAGACCGACGAACAGCAGGAACAGGTACAGCAGCGAGAAGCGGAACATCGCGCGCGCCGGCCCGACATTGTCCTCGGACGCGCGCCAGACGCGCAGCGCGCAGGCGAGAAACAGGACGCCCATCAGAAGCGAGAAGCCGCCATACGCCCACCCGACAACCCCGGTCAGGGCCGGCAGCACGCCCACCGGCAGCAGCGCCACGCAGTAGGCGATCATCTGGACCTTGGTCGCGCGCACGCCCGCCACCACCGGCAGCATCGGCACCCCGGCGCGCTTGTAGTCGTCGTTGAAAAAAAGCGACAGCGCCCAGAAATGCGGTGGCGTCCAGACGAAGATCAGCAGGAACAGCGACACCGACGCCCACGACACGTCGCCGGTGACCGCGGCCCAGCCGATCATCGGCGGGAACGCCCCGGCGGCGCCACCGATCACGATATTCTGCGGCGTGCGGCGCTTCAGCCACATCGTGTAGACGAAGACGTAGAAGGCAATGGTCAGGGCCAGCAAGCCACCGGCCACGACGTTGGTCGCCACCGTCATCAGCGCGACCGAGAAGATCGACAGCAGCACGCCGAACGCCAATGCATCGTCGGGGGCGATTCGGCCCGCGGGCAGCGGCCGGCCGGCCGTGCGCGACATAATGGCGTCGATGTCGCGATCGTACCACATGTTGATGGCGCCCGAGGCGCCCGCGCCAATCGCGATCGCTCCCACCGCCACGCACGCCATCAGCGGATGGATCGAACCCGGCGCCAGCCACAAACCGACCAGCCCCGTGAACACGACGAGCGACATCACCCGCGGCTTCAGCAGGGCCACGTAGTCCGAAACGCGCGAAACGCTCTCCGTCGGGAGAGCGTCGCGGGCGCGCGAATTGTCGGCGGACAGGTCTGTCATGATCGCCAGTCGGGGCCATCGTCCCGCCGCGAAGGGCGGGACACGATGGCCGCGTTGTCAGTGGTGCTCGGCGGGCTTCCCGATCTTCGGGAGCTCGTCGAAGGTGTGGAACGCCGGCGGCGAGGGAACCTGCCATTCGATGGTCGTGGCGCCCTCGCCCCAGTAGTTGGCGCCGACCTTGCGGCCGTAAAACATCGTGTGGAACACGATGAACACCCACAACAGGGTCGACGCGAAGCCGAGAATGGCGCCCCACGAGGAGACGTAGTTCCACATCGCGAAGGCGTCGGGATAGTCGATGTAGTGACGCGGCATGCCCGCCAGGCCCGCGAAATGCATCGGGAAGAAGGTCACGTTGACGCCGATGAAGGTGGTCCAGAAATGGATCTGCGCCAGCGTCTCGTTGTACTGGCGGCCGCACATCTTGCCGATCCAGTAGTAGAAGCCCGCGAAGATGCCGAACACCGCGCCCAGCGACAGCACGTAATGGAAGTGCGCGATGACGTAGTAGGTGTTGTGCAGCGCGATATCGACGCCGGCGTTGGCCAGCACCACGCCGGTGACGCCACCGACGGTGAACAGGAAGATCAGGCCGATCGCCCACAGCATCGGCACCTCGAAGCGGATCGAGCCGCCCCACATGGTCGCCACCCAGCTGAAGATCTTCACGCCGGTAGGCACGGCGATGACCATCGTCGCGGCCATGAAGTAGGCCCGCGTGTCGACGTCCATGCCGACCGTGTACATGTGGTGCGCCCACACCACGAAGCCGACCACGCCGATCGCGACCATGGCGTAGGCCATGCCGAGATAGCCGAACACCGGCTTGCGCGAGAAGGTCGAGACGATCTGGCTGACGATCCCGAACGCCGGCAGGATCATGATGTAGACCTCGGGATGCCCGAAGAACCAGAACAGGTGCATGAACAGCATCGGATCGCCGCCCTTGGCGGGATCGAAGAAACCGGTGCCGAAATTGCGGTCGGTCAGCAGCATGGTGATGACGCCGGCCAGAACCGGCAGCGCCAGCAGCAGCAGGAACGCCGTCACCAGGATCGCCCACGCCATCAGCGGCATGCGGTGCATGGTCATGCCCGGCGTGCGCATGTTGAAGATGGTGGTAATGAAGTTGGCGGCGCCGAGAATGGAGCCAGCACCCGCGAGATGGAGCGAGAAGATCGCGAAGTCCATCGACGGACCGGGGCTGCCCGAGCTGCTCAGCGGCACGTAGATCGTCCAGCCGGTGCCGACGCCGTCGCCGATGAACACCGAGCACACCAGCATCACGAAGCCGGCCACCGTCAGCCAGAACGAGATGTTGTTCATGCGCGGGAAGGCCATGTCCGGCGCGCCGATCATGATCGGCACGAACCAGTTGCCGAAGCCGCCGATCAGCGCTGGCATGACGAGGAAGAACACCATGATCAGGCCGTGTGCCGTGACCACCGAGTTCCAGTGATGGCCCGGATTCTGGTGCCAGCCCATGTACTGGACGCCCGGCTCCATCAGCTCCATCCGCATGTAGACCGACAGCGCCGCGCCGATCAGCCCGGCGAACGCCGAGAAGATCAGGTAGAGCGTGCCGATGTCCTTGTGGTTGGTCGAGAGGAACCAGCGCGACCAGAATCCCGGCGTGTGGTGGTCGTGATCGTGATGATCGTGCGCGGCGTTGTATCCGGTGGCCATGGCGACTTCCTCGAATGCGCGCCGTATCGGGGGCGCGCGCAAATCACGGTATGCGGACCTAGCGGGCGGCGGCGAGCGTCCCGGCCGGCGCGACGGCGCCGGCGTCGGCCGTCTTCTTCTGTTTGGCGACCCATTGCTCGAACTCGGCCTTGCTGACCACCCGCACGGCGATCGGCATGTAGGCATGGCCGGTGCCGCAAATCTGCGAACACTGGCCGTAGTAGAGGCCGGGTTTGGTGACCTTGAACCAGGTCTCGTTGACCCGGCCGATGATGGCGTCGAGCTTGACGCCGAACGAGGGCACGGCCCAGGCGTGCATGACGTCGGTGGACGTCACCAGCACCCGCACGGTGGTGTCGACCGGCACCACGACCTCGTTGTCGACCGCCAGCAGACGCGGGCGGCGGGCCTTTTCCTCGGGACCGAACCTCGCCCAGTCGGCTTCCTTGATCATGTAGGCGTCGAACGGTTCGATCTTCTGGTCCGGATACTCGTATGTCCAGTACCACTGGCGACCGATCGCCTTGATGGTCATGTCGGGCTTCTCGACCCGGTCCATGAAATAGAGCAGGCGGAAGGACGGGATGCAGAGGAACACGAGGATCAGGATCGGCACCACCGTCCACGCCACCTCCAGGACGGTGTGGTGGGTGGTGGACGACGGATTGGGGTTCCGCGACTCCCGGAAACGCACCATAACGTAGAGCAGCAAGCTCATCACGAACAGCGTGATGACCGTTACGAGGATCAGCAAGCCGTCGTGCAACGACGTCAGCCGCTCCATGGTCGGCGTCACCGGCTCCGGGAGATTCATCTGGCCCGGCCGCGGCACGCCCAGCATCTGGGCGAACGCGGCACCGGCGCCGCCGACCGCGATGGTCGCGGCTGCCGCCAGAGCCAGCATTCCGTCTCGCAACTTGCCGACCATCCCCGCTCTCTCCCGCTGACGCGCCCTCGACCGATCCTCGAATCTGCCCGGACGCGATAACCCCGATAGTGATTGCGGTATCTAGCAGACCACGCCGCGCGAGGTCACGCCCTTTAACCCCATGCCGCCATGCGTCGGGCTGCCGCAGCGCGGCGGAAAATCGCGCTGGATCAAGGCATTGTCGTCGCGCGGGCAGCCCTGCCCGACGCTCGGGGCAGCAATGTCGGGGGACGATCGCGACTCCGACGCCGCGACGGGATGACGAAGCGCCCCGGACACCCTATCTTCGGGCCCAGCCTGCCCCCGGAGAACCCATGTCCCACCTGTCGACCGCCGACGATCTCTTCTTCACCCGAGCCGGCCTCGACCGGGCCGCGACGGAACGGACGGTCAAGGACGCGCTCGAGGGCGCCGACGATGGCGAGCTGTTTCTCGAATACGCCCAAAGCGAAATGCTGGCGTGGGACGATGGCAAGCTGAAGAGCGCCTCGTTCGACGTCACCCAGGGCTTCGGCCTGCGCGCCGTGCACGGCGAGACGGTCGGGTACGCGCATGCCTCGAACCTCGACAAGGGAGCCCTGAAACGGGCCGCCTCGACCGTCATGGCGGTCAGGTCGGGCCGTGGCGGCACCGCCGCCGCCGGCCCGCGCGGCACCAACGCGAAGCTCTATGCCGACGCCAATCCGCTCGACGGCATGGGTTTCGAGGACAAGGTCGGGCTGCTGGCCGAAATCGACGCCTATGCCCGCGCCAGGGAGCCCGCGCTGCGCCAGGTCTCGGCCTCGATGGCCGCCTCGTGGCAAGTCGTCGAGATCCTGCGCGCCGACGGCAAGCGGGTGGCCGACGTCCGCCCGATGGTGCGGCTGAACGTGTCGGTGGTGGCGGGCCGCGGCGACCGCATGGAAACCGGCAGCTCCGGCGGCGGCGGCCGGATTGGCTATGCCCGCATGATCGATCCCGCCAACTGGAAGGCGCAGGCCGACGAGGCGATCCGCCAGGCCATGGTTAATCTCGAGTCGGTGCCCGCGCCGGCCGGCGAAATGCCGGTCGTGCTGGGTGCCGGCTGGTCGGGCATCCTCTGGCACGAGGCGATCGGGCACGGGCTGGAAGGCGATTTCCACCGCAAGAAGACGTCGATGTTCACGAAGCTGATGGGCCAGCAAATCGCCTCGCCCGGCGTCACCGTGGTCGACGACGGCACCATGAACGACCGGCGTGGCTCGCTCAGCATCGACGACGAGGGCACCCCGACCGGCCGCACCGTGCTGATCGAGGACGGCAAGCTGGTTGGCCTGATGCAGGACCGCCTGAACGCCCGCCTGATGGGCGCGAAACCGACCGGCAACGGACGCCGCCAGAGCCATGGCCACGCGCCGATGCCGCGCATGACCAACACCATCATGCTGGCCGGCGACCGCAAGCCCGAGGAAATCATGCGCTCGGTCAAGCGCGGGCTCTACGCGGTCAATTTCGGCGGCGGCCAGGTCGACATCGTCAGCGGCAAGTTCGTGTTCAGCTGCACCGAGGCCTACCTGATCGAGGACGGCAAGGTCGGCGCTCCCGTCAAGGGCGCCACCCTGATCGGCTCGGGCAGCGAGGCACTGATGAAAATCGGCATGATCGGCGACGATCTCGAACTCGATCCCGGCGTCGGCACCTGCGGCAAGGACGGCCAGGGCGTGCCGGTCGGCGTCGGCCAGCCAACCCTGCGGCTCGACGGGCTGACGGTGGGTGGCACGGCGACCTGAGGCCGGGGGAAAGAGATCGGCAGGCCCCGCTCGGCGATCTCAACCTGTTGATACTATTGGAGATTCGTACCGTCTCTCGCTCCCGCCCGGGAAGGCTCGCGGTGCCAACCCGGACATGGGCGTCGCGGTCGCCATGACCGAGGTCGCGACCTTGCGCGCCACGGGGTCGCGTCGGCGGTCAGCCAACCAGTCACGGGCTTGTTGGCAGGAGGGCAACGGGCCCGTCGACCTCCGGACAACGCTCCGGTTCACGCGCAGCCAAACCAACGCCGTCTCGATGGCGCCGGCAAGCCGCCGGGGCGATGATCGCGGGATCCCCCACGCCGGCCCCGGCGGCGTCCGGTCAATCGGGCCGGCGGACGAGCCCGACGATGTTGCCTTCGGGATCGGCGAAGCGCGCGACCACGATGCCGCCGGGCACGTCCATCGGCGGCACGACGACGCGGCCGCCCAGTTCGACGGCGCGTTTCAGCATGGCGGCCGGGTCGGCGACCTGGACGTAGAAGACGACCAGCGGCTGGCGCTGCGGGCTCGGCCCGATCCCGCCGGTGAGTTTGACCGGTGCCACCGGCTCGACCGGCACGTAGCCATAGCCCGCGGGGTTGAGCGTCACCGCCCAGCCGAACAGGTCGCCGTAGAATTTCTGCAGCCGGGGAGCGTCGGCGCCGAGAATCTCGACATGGACCACCGGATTTCGCGCCGGAGTCTGTGCCGAAACAGGTGCCGCGAACGCGTGCAGGACGAGCAGGGAGGCAGCCAGGGCGTATCGCATGTCGGATCCTTTTTCTGGTCGGGAGGTTGGCCGCGTCGCGCCTGTCACGTCATCGAATGCAAGCCGACCCGGTTGCCCTCGGTGTCGATGAACAGCGCGATATGCCCGATCTGTTGCGATACGAGCGTCTTGGGCATGGCGACCTTGCCACCGGCGGCCTGCACCCGCGCCAGCGGCGTGGCGAGATCGGCGCCGCCCTTGAAATAGATCGTGACGCCGGTGTCCGAGGGAACCTGGCCGGGTCCCGTCATGATGGCGCCGCCGACGGTTTCGCCTTCCTGGGGCAGGAAACCGACCTTCATGCCGTTCATCTCCTGGGCGTGGATTTTCACCCCGAGGACGGTTTCGTAGAACGTCACCGCGCGCTGAAAGTCGGTCGCCGGAATTTCGTACCAGTTCAGGATGTTGGCCATCGGTTCCTCCGTTTGTTCGGGCAGCGCGGTTCTAGTCGCTCGCTTCAATTAATTTGAAAGGGCGTGGATTTTGTGAGTCTCTCTGCTCGCGACACCAGCGAGGGAGGCGATCATGTCCGGGAGTGATATCTCGATAAAGAAGTATGTCGTGCGGCTGAGCGTCGAGGAACGCGATCTGCT